>CAMYON010000015.1:0-48639 GCA_947260025.1 uncultured Gammaproteobacteria bacterium | reverse complement strand
AGGCTTGGCCTGCGCACCGTTAGCCGCTATATTAAATTGCAACTGGCACTCAAACAGATACGGCATAACCTGTCCCAATCCTGATTCGAATTACGCTAAGCCGACGCCACGGTGCGGCGGCTAACCGGGCAATCTAACTTGACTTCAACAGTTGCTATTTTTCGCAAACGACTGCTCTCCTATTCGGAGACGTTTATCGCCGATCAGGGCCGGCTACTGCCCAGTTACCGGCCTGTCTTCTGCGGTTATCAAAAAGACCTCTCCGGATTGCAGATGCTCGATGGATCAACCACGCTGCTGCTCGAGGATTACAGTCGCATGGCGTCGTTGTCGAAACTGCTGTTACGCCGGGGCTATGGCGGCGCCAGGGCCTGGGTCGAGGCGATCGAGGCGCAGTCCCCGGCATTGATTCATGCACACTTTTTCAACGATGGCCTCGATGCGGTAATCCTCGGTGACCGACTGGATTTACCCGTCGTTACAACGGTTCACGGGCACGATATCACCAAGCACGAGAACGCCGTCGCGCAGAGTACAACCAACCGGCGCTTCTTCGAGCGCGTGAACAAGGTAATCGCGGTATCGGATTTTATTGCCCAGCAGGCGCTTGCGAGGGGCTGCCCTGAAGATAAACTGGTTCAGCACTATATAGGCATCGACCTGGAGAAGTTTACCCAGCCAAAGAACGAATCCGACGAACCCTCCCTGCTTTTCGTCGGTCGCCTGGTGGAGAAAAAAGGCTGTACCTACTTATTGCAGGCCATGGAGCAATTGAAACCAGAATTCCCCGAGTTGCGCCTGACGGTAATCGGCGAAGGTGATTTGAAATCCGCGCTGCAGCAGGAGGCCTCCGCAAGGCAATTGAACGTCGATTTTAGCGGTACCGCGAGCGCTGCCGAAATTCGCCAACAACTGGCCCGCAGCTGGGTCTTCGTGGCGCCCAGTATCACCGCTGCCAATGGCGATACAGAGGGTCTCGGCATGGTTTTTCTCGAGGCCCAGGCGCTGCGGACTCCGGTAGTCAGCTTTCGTAGCGGTGGCCTGGTCGAAGCAGTCGACGAGGGCGAGACAGCGCTGCTGTGCGACGAAAAGGATGTGACAGGGCTTGCCCGCAATATTGCGCGGTTGCTGGAAAATTCCACCCTGCGTCACAATATGGGACAGAATGGGCGCGAGCGGGTCGAGCAACATTTCGACGTGCGCGTGCAGTGCGCCAAACTTGAATCAATCTACACAGAGTGCAGCTGATGTTTGCATCGGTAATATTTACCACCTACAACCATCCAAAATGGCTGGAAAAAACCCTGTGGGGGTTTTCGGCGCAGTCTTACCGCGACTTTGAAATCATCGTCGCCGACGACGGTTCCGGCGACGAGACCCGCGCGGTGGTCGAATCCCTGAAAGCGCAAATAGATATCCCGATTCAGCACCTATGGCAGGAGGACGACGGCTTCCAGAAGTGCCGGATTCTGAATAAGGCCATTGTCGCGAGTCGCGGCGAATACCTGATCTTTACCGACGGCGACTGCATCCCGCATCCCGACTTCGTAAAGAATCACGTCGAGCTCGCGGCTGAAAATACCCTGCTGTCCGGGGGCTATTTCAAGCTACCGCTCGACGTCTCCCGCGCAATCACCAGGGAGGATATCGTCAACGGTAACAGCACCCGGCCGGGCTGGTTGCTGCGCCACGGTGTCCCTTTCACACCGAAAATAGCAAAGCTTTATTCGCATCCGCTAGTGGGCGCCATTCTCGACGCGTTAACGATCACGCGCGCAACCTGGAACGGGCACAGTTCATCCACCTGGAAAAAACATATCCTCGCGACCAACGGTTTCGACGAACGCATGCAGTACGGCGGACAGGACCGTGAATTTGGCGAACGCCTGATGAATATGGGTATCAAGCCCCGACAGGTGCGCTATCGCTGCAGCTGCGTTCACCTGGATCATGGACGCGGTTACGCCAGGCCGGAGTCGATCGAGAAGAACCGCAGCATCCGCCGGCACACTCACGAACACCGGGTTAAACGCACCGACTACGGCATCGATTCCGCCCCGCAAACGCTTGCCGAGACTTCCTGAACCTTGTCCGCGGATGAACTCAACCAGCAACAGTTAGGCGAACTAAAGGATTTGCTCCTGGCCAGGCGCGCGGAGCTGGAAGCACAGCTGGCCAGCGGCGACGAGGCCACACAACCGGTAACCCTCGATCAGCAATCAGTTGGCCGCGTATCGCGCATCGACGCCATCCAGCAACAGCAAATGGCGCTTGCCAACCGGCAGCAGGCTACCCGACTAATGCAGCGTATCGAGCTCAGCCTGCGACGTATCGCAAGCGGAGAATACGGATTCTGCCTGCAGTGCGCCGAGCCCATCGGGTTCGCCCGGCTGCAGGCGCAACCTTTCGCCAGCCTGTGTCTCGATTGTCAGTCAGCCAGCGAAAGCTAGAGATACCACTGGAACTCGCGGGGATGAATCTCCGCCATGAAGGCATCGAATTCGGCCTGTTTCACAGCGGCGTAGATCTGCAGGTAATCGGCACCGAGGTAGTTCGATAATACCGACGCAGACCTGATGCTTTCCAGGGCTTGCCAGATGGTTAGCGGTAATTCCGGATCGACCGCAGCGCCGGCGTTTCCGGAGTGTTTTTCGCCGGGATCGAGCTTTTCAGAGAGCCCATGATGCACCCCCGCCAGCACCGCAGCGACAACGAGGTAGGGATTTGCCTCGGCACCGGACACGCGGTGTTCGATGCGTCGATTAGCCGCATCACTGGGCGGAACACGAAACGCAACCGAACGATTATTGTCGCCCCAGTCAGTGGTAACCGGCACGAATTCGTCGGGTTTGAAACGCCGATAAACGTTTAGATTAGGCGCAAATATCGCCATCGCTTCGGCCATGGTCGCCTGCAACCCGGCAACGGCCTGCGCCAGGCTCCGGTCACCATCGCGATAACCCGGGTCAAATACGTTGTTACCTTTATTGTCGACCAGGCTCAGGTGCACATGCATGCCGTTACCCGGTTGCTCGGCAAACGGTTTGGACATAAAACTGGCATCGTATCCGAGCGAGCGGCTAGCCCCCTGGATTGCACGGCGCAACAGCGCAGCATGATCCGCCGCCAGTAAAGGATCGTCCTGGTGCTGCAGGTTGACTTCGAACTGGCCCGCGCCGTATTCGCTGATCATCGACGTGGTCGGAATATTCTGCTGCGCGCAGGCGCTCTCGATTGCACCGAGCACCTCGTCGAACTCGTCGAGCTTGTCGAGCGATAGCACCCTGCCACTGGATTCAGACATACCGGTTCTCGGTGACGCCGCCGGGATCGGCGCGCCGTCATCGCCTCGTACCGGATCGAGCAGATAAAATTCGAGCTCGAGCGCAAGTAGCGGCTTGATACCCAGGTCGGCGAATCGACTGGCAACCTTTTTCAGTACCTGCCTCGGCTCGTACCAGAGCGGCTTGCCGTCGACGGATCCTGCGAATTCACACAATACCTGGCTCTTGTTGCCGCTGAGCCAGGGAACCGGGCATAGCGTTCCTGGGACCGGTACGGCGAAGGCGTCGGGATCGCCATCTGAAAAACCGTAGCCCATCGGGTCGTCGGTATTGCCCTTCACGTCGACCAGCTGCATTGCACCGCAAACCGGCGAACCCTGGCTAAAGACCGATGGCATCGAACTCGCGGGCAGGCGTTTACCGATGGCGTTGCCGCATAGATCCATGAGTAATACGTCGAGATGCGTGATTTCGGGATGGGCGTCGAGAAAAGACTCGAGTTCTTTGCGGCTTTCGGTCATGGTTTATCCGGTTCTGCGGTAAGCGGGGTCTAGCGGTTTCGGGCTGTCGCCATAATCTTTGATCATTTCCTCCGAGTGAATTTTCAACTGCCGCATGAAGCGCTCCCAGCGGCGGTTGATCTTGCTGTCCGAAACCCGACGGAACACGTCGAACCAGTTGATCGCGCTGTGGTTGCCGAGCCCGTCGATGACAACTAGCTGCGCCCGCTCGGGCGACAGGCGCTGGAACAGCACGTTGGTGCGGCGCAGGTCCTCGCTGAACACGACCTGGTTGTCGAGCAGGTACTGCTTCAATTCCTCGAGGTAGGGATAAAACTCTTCGACCGGATATCCGCGTTCGAAATACCAGTACAGCGAATTCGAAATCCCGCCGTCGTAATCGCGAATCAGGTCGGTGACGAAACCCTCGCCGAGATTGGTTTTTACTTTGCCGTAATAGCGCGGTAGCTGACTGTAGTCGGTATTCTTGCGCCGCGCGAGACGGCGATAGAGCTCGAGTTCGCGCCGGGTCTGTTTGTCGCTACTGCCCTTTTGCAGCTTGATGACCTTGTCCGGATCGTCGGGATGGTGGTAACAGATGCGCTCCTGGCCTTCGCCGATCGGATCCCCGGTAATGGTTAAAATCTTCTGGCTCATCTGGGCGCCAAAGATAGCACGAAATCAACGGTCTGGCTGTACCCCTAACAGTCTTTGTAATATCCTTCGGCGATGCCCTTGACCGAGCAGGAAATCGAAATCTACCGCCGCGACGGCCTCGTGATTCCGGCCGGCTACCGGCTGCCCGAGGCAACGCTCGCGCGCATCGATGCGCTGTATCGAAAACTGCTCGACGATAACCGCGACAGCCCCGATTTCTCCGCCGATTTCATTCTCGGCCCGCATCTCGATGCCAGCGGCACCTACGGCGTCAGGGGCGATCCGGCCTGGATCGATTTCGCAAGCATCCCCGAAATTCTGGACATGGTCGAACAATTGATCGGGTCCGATTTTATCCTCTGGGGGATGACCATTTTTGGCAAACCCGCAGGTATCGGCAAGGCCACGCCCTGGCACCAGGACGGCGACTATTACCCGATCGAACCGCTGGAAACGCTGACCGTATGGATTTCGCTCGATGGCTCCACCCCGGAACAGGGATGCATGAAATATATCCCCGGTTCGCACCGCGATCACCGGATTTTCTCGCATCATTTCGAGCATCGCGATGACTACACGCTGGCCCAGGTAATCGACGACGACCAGGTCGATCTGGACCAGGCACGCGATATCGTGCTCGAGCCCGGTCAAATTTCGCTGCACGACGTTTACCTGGTGCACGGCTCGGACGCCAACCTGTCAGAACGGCGCCGCATGGGACTGGTGTTGCGCATCATGCCGGCAACCAGTTTTTATAACCACAACAGCGGCAAGATCAAAGAGGACGCGGGCTCTCCTCATGGCTATTCGAACCGGGCGCTGTTCCTGTTACGCGGCGCAGACCGCTCGGGTCGTAACGATTTCAAGCGGGGGCATAGTTGAACACAATCGGCTTTATCGGCGTTGGCGAACTGGCGCTTTATACCATCAAGGGTCTGCGTGCCGGCGGCTATAGCGGCAGTATCCTGTTATCCCCACGTAACCGGAACAAAGCAGACCATTTACAGCAAAAATTCGGCTGCGAGGTGCAGGTCGATAACCAGGCGGTGGTTAGCAACAGTGATTACGTGGTGATTGCCACCCGGCCCGCGCATTGTCTGGAAACGCTGGCTGCACTCGAGTTCAACGCGGGACAGGTATTGATCAGCGTGGTCGCGGGAGTCGAAGTCGAGCAACTGCGGACGGTGGTCCCTGCCGACCTCGACATCGTGCGCGCGATGCCGGTCAGCAGCGCCGAGGCCAGCGCCAGCCCGACGCTAATCTATCCCGATCACGATTTCGTGCGCGAACTGTTCGATCATTGCGGTAACGCGATCGCGGTCGATAACGAAGCCGTTTTCAACCAGGGCAGCATACTGGCCTGCGTCTATTGCTGGTTTTTTTCCCTCTACCAGGCATTGATCGAGGCGACCGAGGGGCCGAAACTGCCGCCGGGCCTTAGCGCGGAACTCGTCATGGGCATGGCCAGGGGCGCCGCTGAACTCGCGCTCACCAACCGGCAGCAGTCACCGGGCGAAATAGCCGAGGCTATTGCGACCGAGGGGACCTTTTCAAAACTGGGGCTCGATCTGCTCGAGAGCCGGCAGGCATTCGAGCCCTGGCGAGAGGCCTGCAAGTTACTGGAACAACGGCTGTCCGAAAGCGACTAGCCCCATCCTTCAGCCAAAAAGCGGCTGGAGATACGAGCCGTTATCGCCTCTCCTGCATCAAAAGCAATAATGAGTTAGATAAAAATCAATTATTTCGATGGCTTGCATATGGGTGGAGCTGGATTATTAAACGTTTTCGGAAAATCGCCGACAACTGGAATATAATCAACGACCCGGAAATCAGGCATGCATAACCGCCTCATGCAACACCAGAAGTTCATTCGATGGCATGAAAAACAGCTCTATTTGAGCTTTGCCTGGCTGCTGAGCTGCCTGATGTGCGGGTTCCTGTTTGTCGCCATCATCGAGTTCGTCGGCAAGAACCTGTCAGGCATCTTTACCATTATTTCCCTGGTTGTTTTATACGGCATCGGCCTCGCTGCTATCGAACTGTTTCGCCGCTTCTGGATGCAGTTTTCCTTTGCCCAGCATTGCGCCAGTTCCGCCACCTGCAGTAGTTGTGGTAAATACGGCCAGTTCGAGGTTCGTGCCGACGCCTGGCCGATCTACGCGCGCTGTCAGCATTGCGACCACCAGTGGGTGATCGGACAGGACGAGACTTAGAGAGTCTGCGGCTTTCGGCAGAAACTCCTCGAATATTGCTAGCGAACGATTTACCGGAAATTGACCAGCCCACCAGGGATAGTTTTTAATAGGCTTTTATCCAGGCGGAATCGATTCATGCCCTCCAAAGATACCTGCATTTACCTCGGACAGGCCCTCGCCGACTACGGTTTCAAGGACGGGCATCCGTTCGGCCCGCAGCGCCACGACGCTTTCCAGGCCGAGTTGATCCGACAGGGCCTGGACCGGCAGCTCGCCATCCAGGCGCCGGTAGCAGCGAGCACCGATCGTATCGAGCTGTTCCACACCGCCGATTACATCGACAAGGTGCGCGATTACTCGGTTAACGGGCACGGCTACCTCGACGCTGGCGACACGCCCTCCTTCGTTGGCATGTTCGAGGCGGCCAGCCATGTAGCCGGTTCGGTAACCGATGCCCTCGATCGCATCATGAAAGGCGAGTTCAAGCGCGCGTTTTCACCGATTGCCGGCCTGCACCACGCGCGCCGCCACGTTGCCGCCGGCTTTTGCGTGTTTAACGATTGCGGCATCGCGATCGAGTACCTGCGCCAACAGTACGGTATCAGGCGCGTCGCCTACATCGATATCGATGCGCATCACGGCGACGGCGTGTTTTACAGCTTCGAAGACGACCCGGACCTGATCTTCGCTGACATCCACCAGGATGGCCGCACCCTGTACCCGGGCACCGGTTTTGTCAACGAGACCGGGACCGGCGAGGCCGAGGGCACTAAATTGAACATACCGGTGCCGCCGTTTTCGAACGACACGGTATTCGAGGAGGTATGGCCGATCGTCGAGTCCTATCTGCGCAAACACGAGCCCGAGTTCATTTTGCTGCAGTGCGGAGCAGACAGCATCAAGGGCGACCCCATCACCAACATGGAATTCAGTCCCGCCGCGCACGCCCATGCCGCGGCAAGCTTACGCCAGATCGCGGATGACTATTGCGCGGGACGCATGCTGGCGATGGGCGGAGGCGGTTATAACCATGACAATATCGCCCACGGCTGGACCGCGGTAGTCAACTCGATGGTGAAGCCGGCCGACTAGCTGGGTGCCGCAGCGCTCGTCACTCCCAGCCGACGTAAGTGTCCCCGTCGATTGCGGCCTGCAGCAGTTCGAGCAGCGGAACCGCCCGGGTATGCAGGCCCACCGCGGGTGGTTCGTCACCAGAACCGTCCACGGGCTCTTCCTGCTGCGGTATTTTTGCCAGGGCTGCCTCGAGGTTAGCGAGGGCTGTCGGCACGTCGGCGGTATTGATCGCTCCAGGTACCGAAGTGCCGAAGGCCATCATTTCGAGCATCTTGCGCCCGACATCGCCGAACATGGTGATATTGGCAAAAGCCCTTGTTTTGAAAGTAATCAGCATGGAAAACCCCCTCAGCCCTTGTCCAGTACGTATTGCAGGATGCCGCCTGCCTCGTAGTAAGCGACTTCGTCACGCGTGTCGATACGGCACAGCACATCTACCGATAAAATACTGCCGCTGGTATCGGTCACCGAAAGCTCCAGTTTTTGTCCCGGCTGCAAGCCTTTTTGCATCCCCGAGATACTGATCTTTTCAGCGCCGGTCAACTTCAGCTGTTTGCGATCGAAGCCGTCGATGAACTGTAGCGGCAACACGCCCATGCCGATCAGGTTGGAGCGATGGATGCGTTCGAAGCTCTCGGCGACCACCGCCTTGACGCCGAGCAGGCGCGTGCCCTTCGCCGCCCAGTCCCGACTCGACCCGGTGCCGTATTCCTTGCCCGCGATAACCACCAGCGGCGTGCCCGCCTGCTGGTACTTCATCGCGGCATCGTAAATACTCATTTGCTCGCCGCCCGGCATGAACCGAGTTACGCCGCCCTCGACATCGGGCGTCATCTCGTTGCGGATACGGATATTGGCAAAAGTGCCGCGCATCATCAGTTCGTGATTGCCGCGCCGGGAGCCATAGGAATTGAAGCTGTTACGGTCTACGCCTTTTTCCAGCAGGTATCTTCCGGCGGGACTGTCGACCGCGATCGCGCCGGCCGGTGAAATATGATCGGTCGTAATCGAGTCGCCGAACATCGCCAGGATACGCGCCTGCATTACCGGCTGGAGCTGCTTGCTGTTATCGAGACTGAAGTAAGGCGGATTGCGGATATAGGTTGATTTCTCGTCCCAGCGATAAGTCAGGCTGTCATCGACGTCAATCTGCCGCCAGTTGTCATCGCCGCGGAAAACATCGGCATACTGCCGCGTGAACATGGCTTCGTTGACTTTCATCACTTCGTCTGCAATCGCCTGGTTACTTGGCCAGATATCGCGCAGGAACACGGGTTTACCGTCGCTGGATTCGCCCAGGGGTTCCGAGGTCAGGTCGATGCGGGTACTGCCGGCGAGCGCGTAGGCGACTACCAGCGGCGGTGATGCCAGCCAGTTAGCCCTGACGTGCTGGTGGATGCGCCCCTCGAAATTGCGATTCCCAGAGAGCACGCTGGCCACGGTCAGATCGCGTTCCCGGATCTGGCGTTCGATCGCTTCGGGTAACGGCCCGGAGTTGCCGATACAGGTAGTGCAGCCATACCCGACCAGGTTGAATCCGATCGCGTCCAGCTCCTGCTGTAACCCGGTGGCGGTGAGGTACTCGGTTACCACCTTCGATCCGGGTGCCAGCGACGTCTTGACCCAGGGTTTGGTCGAAAGCCCTGCCGCGCGCGCATTACGCGCCAGCAACCCAGCCGCCATCATGACCTTGGGATTCGAGGTATTGGTGCATGACGTGACCGCCGCGATGACGACGTCACCATCCTGGAGTTCGGTATCCGCGGCGCGCTCGAGCGGTTTGTCGCTGCCGATAATCGACCGGGTTGCGGCCTTGATACCCGACAGTGGTACCCGATCCTGGGGACGTTTAGGGCCGGCCAGCGAAGCTTCAACCGTGCCCAGGTCCAGCGTCAGGCTGCTGCTGAATACCGGGTCTGGCGTATCAGCCTGGTACCAGAGCCCCTGCGCGCGGCAATAGGCTTCCACCAGCTTGCGTGTCTGCTGGTCGCGACCCGTCAGGTCGAGGTAACGCATAGTCTCTGCGTCTACCGGAAAGAAGCCGCAGGTAGCGCCGTACTCGGGGGACATATTGGCCAGGGTTGCGCGATCGGCGAGCGGTAACTGATTCAAACCATCGCCGAAGAATTCGACAAACTTGCCAACCACACCGTGTTCGCGCAGCATCTGGGTAACGGTTAGCACGAGGTCGGTAGCGGTAATGCCCTCGCGCAGCTGGCCGGTGAACTGGAAGCCGACGACTTCCGGAATCAGCAAAGATACCGGTTGACCGAGCATCCCGGCCTCGGCCTCGATGCCGCCGACGCCCCAGCCCAGCACCCCGAGACCATTGATCATCGTGGTATGCGAATCGGTTCCCACCAGCGTATCCGGAAACGCGTAAGTCCGGCCATCGACCTCGTGTTGCCATACGGTTTTGGCGAGGTACTCGAGATTCACCTGGTGACAAATCCCGGTGCCCGGGGGCACCACGCGAAAATTTTCGAAACTCTCGGCGCCCCATTTCAGAAAACGATAGCGCTCGTCGTTACGCTCGACCTCGAGCGCCACGTTGGCAGCAAATGCGTTCGGGCTGGCAAACTCATCCACCATGACCGAATGATCGATTACCAGGTCTATGGGTATCTGCGGGTTGATTCGACTCGGATCGTCCGACGCGGCATCGCGCATTGCGGCGAGGTCGACGACGGCCGGTACCCCGGTCAGATCCTGCATCAATACCCGCGCCGGACGGAACGCGATTTCACGCTGCGAAGCGCGCGTCTCTACCCAGTCGCCGAAAGCCTGGATATCCCCTGCGGCGTCTTCTCCGCCCTGTTCGAAACGCAGGATATTCTCCAGCAACACCTTCAGTGAGTAAGGCAGCTGCTGTATTTCCGGTATTTGCCTGGCAAGCTTTTCGAGGCTGAAATAGTGGTACTGCTGGCCATCGACTTCGAGGCTGGTCAGGGTGTCAAAGCTGTCGCTGCCTGGGATCATGATGCGTCTCCGGATAAAAAACGCCGTAATTATATCGCGTTATTCGCAGTGAAAATGAATTACATTTTCGTCGTTGAGATCGACTTTTTTACCCAGGCTGATGTGGCCGGAACCGAACAACGTGAATTCTTCGCGGCGCAGGAAGACATCCTGACCCTCCGAGGTGTGGATAAACGTACCATTGGTGCTTTGATCGGTAATGATGAATTTACCGCGACGATGTTCGATTTTGGAATGGTAGCGCGATATCAGGTCTCCCTTGACCACCAGCTCACAATCCTTGCCGCGACCCAGGATATACGACATCGTATCGGTTTTAATGTTATGGGGCTTGCCGGCATACTTGAGGGTAAGGTTTTTAGCCTGCTCGTAGCGCGCCGGGTTGGTGAAGCTACTGGCGGTCGCCATCGCGGTAATATCGCCTTCCTGCTCCCAGCCGAACAGGTAAACATCGAGCTGCTCGTTACGCCCCTTTACGCGCAGCCTGTCATAGGGACGCATATTATTGGATAGCTCGGGGTTGTTAACCATGAATGCAATTTCCTGGGTGCAGAGAATCTGGCGCGCCTTCGCCATACCTGCAACCCGGGCCGCGACATTGACGGTATCGCCAAAAATGTCGTCACTCTCGAGAATCGCACTGCCATACTGCATTCCGATGCGGATTGAAACCCCGATAGTTTCGGGAGAGCGATCATCCTCCATGGTTTCCTGGATCGCTTTCGCGGCGTAGACCGCCATATCGATATCGGAGAAGTAAACCAGGATTTCATCGCCAATCGTCTTGACCAGCTTGCCGTTATGGCGCCGGGTTATCGAAATCAGCGTATTAAGTGCCTTGGAGATGCGCTCCCGTGCAAGGTCGTCGCCCATGTTTTCATACATGGCCGTACTACCCGCCACGTCAGCAAACATCACCACGCAATTAATTGTTTCTCGAGACACTAAATTATTTTCCCTCAATAGTTTACTGCCTGAATTAGTTCTCTTCGGGACATTACCCGCCGAAATCCCTGGTGTGAGTTCTTTTGATCTGGGCGGAGTCTAGCTCTTTCTTAAGTTTATATAGCATGTTACTGAAAATTCGGGAAAATCACTATTAGCTATTATTGGATATATAATCGATTGCGCGCTGGATTCTGGCCAGGCTGCGCTGCTTACCGAGCAGTTCTACCGTTTGATCGATCGGCGGCGAAAAAGATCCCCCGGTTAGCGCTACCCGTAGCGGCTGCCCTACCTTGCCCATGCCCACTTCAAGCTCTTCGGTAACGGTTTCGATGACCTTGTGTATCGATACCGCATCCCAGCTGGATAACTCTGAAAACAGATCCAGCGCACGCTGCAGTGGCTCCACGGCCGCTGGTTTGAGCACCTTGTTCGCCGCTTTTTCGTCATAGGTCTCGAAGTCACGAAAACAGTAGTCGATGCTGTCCAGCAACTCGTTGACGGTCGTTACCCGCTGCCGATACAAATCGACGATGGCCGCCAGGTCGAGACTGCGATCGTAATCGATTTCGAGACGGTCGAGCCGTTGCCTGACCAGCGCGACGATTTCCGGCAGCGGCTGGTTCATCAGGTACTGCTGGTTGATCCAGTTCAGTTTTTCGGTGTTAAACGAAGACGGTGACCGGTTGAGCTCGTCCAGCGAAAAAAGGTCGATCATTTCCTGTTGCGAGAAAATTTCCTGGTCGCCGTGTGACCAGCCCAGCCGTACCAGGTAGTTGAGCATCGCCTGCGGCAGGTAACCGGCTTCGAAATACTCCATTACGCCGACCGCGCCGTGACGCTTCGACAGGCGTTTGCCATCGTCGCCCAGAATCATCGGCACGTGCGCATACTCCGGGATTTTCGCCTGCAATGCCTGCAGGATATTGATCTGTCGCGGCGTATTATTGACATGGTCGTCACCACGCAGTACGTGCGTTATCTCCATGTCCATGTCGTCTACCACGACCGACAGGTTGTATGTCGGGCTGCCGTCGCCGCGAGCGATAATCAGGTCGTCGAGTTCCTCGTTACTGACCTGGACCCGGCCTTTGACGTGGTCCTCGAAACTGACGACACCCTGCTGCGGATTTCTGAAGCGGATTACCATCGATTTTCCAGGCTCAGGCCGCAATCCCAGGTCGCGGCAGCAGCCGTCGTAACGGGGTTTCTGCTTCGCCGCCATCTGCTGCTCGCGCAGCGAATCGAGGCGCTGCTTCGAACATTCGCAATAATAGGCATCGCCCTGCCCGATCAGCTGCTCGATTACCTCGCGATAACGCTCGAAACATTTCGTCTGGTAAAAAGGCCCCTCGTCGTAATCCAGACCCAGCCAGGCCATGCCGTCGAGAATGGCCTGCACCGATTCCGGGGTCGAACGCTCGAGATCGGTATCCTCGATACGCAGCACGAATTTGCCGCCCGTTTTACGGGTATACAACCAGCAGAATAACGCGGTCCTGGCACCGCCGACATGCAGTACTCCAGTCGGACTCGGGGCGAATCGGGTTTTAATCATTGAAATCGGGGCTCAAGTTGGGACGCGCGGTATTCTAGCGGAATATCGCCCGCGGAGCCTGTAAAATTTACCCGGTGGTGCGCCAGCTTAGAATCGTTTGTTCAGCTCCAGCACGGCGCCCGCTTTTTGCATTCTGGTGTGCTGCAGGAAAGAATTGCCGAGCAGGACCTCGAACGGCTGATCGCCGGCGATCACGGTGGCGTCGATATTGCTCATGCGGATACCGCCGACGCTAACCGAATCGAGCTTGACTGTCCACGCCGTCACCACGGCGGCCGCGGTTTGTACCTGACTGGGGCTGCCCTTGCGAAAATCGATCCCGATTTGGCGGGCCTTGTTGCCGCTTAAAGTCACATAGGTCGCGCCGGTATCGACCAGGAAACGCGTTTTCTGCCCGTTTATTGCGCCGTCGACAAAATACATACCGAGCGCGTCGGGATAGATTCTGAGACTGTTGCGTTCCGGCTTCTTGAAATTGCCGGCGATTGACTGGTTTAGCCCCAGCTTCATCTCGTTGCCGTCGACCACGACCACCGCGCCGCGTCCCGAAGCCGATTGCAGCAGCACGCCCTCGAAGGTTTCCCCTTTGCTGACAATTTTCTGTTGATCACCGACCTGCAGCAGGGCCTTGTCGGCAAACAACGCGATCACCTTTACCCGGGTCTGGTCGGCGTTCAACGTGCCCAGCGCCAGGTTTACCAGCAACAACGTCAGGATCAGGCGGCTTGTCATAATCTAGCCTGCGACCCACAGCGCGAGGTGCATGCAGGCCAGGGCGTATAATCCCGCCAGTACGTCATCGATCATGATTCCGAATCCACCTTTCATCTTTGCATCCGCGGTTTTTACCGGCCAGGGTTTGACAATATCGAACACTCTAAATAGCACAAATCCAAGCAGTATCCATTGCCAGGCAACCGGCACCGCAATCATCGTGATCCAGTAGCCGACAAATTCGTCCCACACGATGGCGGGGTGGTCGTGTACCCCGAGCGCGGCGCTGGTGTAACGGCATAACAGCACGCCCACGGCAAATCCGATAGCGACTGCCAGCAAATACCAGGGCAGGCTCAACTGTGCGAGCAGCAGGTAGCATGGTACCGCGACCAGGGTACCCCAGGTGCCCGGTGCCAGCGGCGCCAGCCCGGAGCCGAAACCGAGCGACAGCAGATGCATCGGATTCAGTAATAGTCGGGGCGAGATCCTAGTCAAAGTGTCGATATCCCTGCCGCTGTGCCAGGTCCGCCAGCTGGTCGCCGTGGCGCAGGCTATAGCCGCTATCCGTAATCTCGCCGATCGGCGTCAACCGGCAATCCGGGTGCTCGCGGTTCCAGCGCTCGATTTCGGCGCGGCAACTGGCGGCAACCGTACAGCAAACCTGGTAATCGTCGCCGCCTTCGAGCGCGTAGTCGTAACGGTCGTGCTGTTCGATCCAGGCGTTGACCGGCAGCGCCTCCCGGGCGACCCAGGCGCCACAGCCGCTGGCATCGAGTATATGCCGCAGATCGCCAACCAGGCCATCGGATACATCGATGGCCGAGCTGGCATATTCGCGCAGGAAAGGTGCCAGCTCGAGACACGGTTGCGGCCGATTCAGCGCCAACGCGCATTTCGCGCGCAGCGCTTGCGGCAGTTCGACTTCTCCCCTGCTCTGCGCCAGCCCCAGCGCCGCATTACCGAGCTCTCCGGTCACCAGGATGATATCACCGACGGCGGCGCCACCACGCGTAACAAACCGATCCCGCGGAACATAGCCTGCGATCTGAATACTGATCGCAAGCTTGCCCTTGCAAGTATCGCCACCGATCAGCTGCAGATCGAACAGATCCGCGGCCTGTTTCAAACCGTTGGCGAATTGCGTCAACCAGCGGCTATCGCTTTCTTCGAGGGTAAGCGAGAGCAGGAACCACGCTGGACTGGCGCCCATCGCCGCGAGATCGCTGAGGTTCACCGCAAGCGCCTTGTAGGCGATATCTGCAGGGCTGGTATCTGGCGGGAAATGAGTACCCGAGATCAGGGTATCCATGCTCACTACGAGCTGCTGGTCCTGTGGGATATCGACCACCGCCGCGTCGTCGCCAATTCCGAGCACGGTATCTTGCGCGGGTTTACCGATGGCGCTGAAATACTGTTCGATGATCGCAAATTCGTTCGCCATCGTTATCTCCGGGACGCCGGCTACCTGCCGGTTTCGGTTTTCCGTAACTCCAGGCATAACGGATCGAGCACCCCGTTGACAAACTTGTGGCTGTCGTCCGCACCATAGGTTTTAGCGAGGTTGATTGCTTCGTTTATCACCACCTTGTAGGGGATTTCCAGATGGTTCTCCAGCTCATACGTGGCGATACGCAGAATATTGGTCTCGATAGGATCGAGATGATCCTCGAAGTTGGTGACATACTTGCGATATCGCGCGTCCAGTGCCTCGGCTTGCGGCGGAATCTGGTACAGCAGCTCGAGAAAATACTCCTCGTCGCCGGAAGCAACGCCCTGCTCCTGGACGTAATGGTCTCTTATCCAGTCGAGATCCTCTCCCGATAACTGCCACTGGTAAAGGGCCTGCAGGGCCTTGTCGCGGGCGTGCTTGCGTTTCTTGATAAACCGGGCCTTGTCATTCACTGGAGGATCGTCGGGTTACTTGATCTTGCGCAGCAGGCTGATCATTTCCATCGCGCTCATGGCGGCATCCGCACCCTTGTTTCCCGCCTTGGTGCCGGCGCGCTCGATTGCCTGCTCGATGGTATCGGTGGTCAATATCGCGTTGATTACCGGCAGCGAATGCGCGAGTGAGAGTGTCGACAGCGCCTTGGCGCTCTCCCCGGCAACGATATCGAAATGCGGCGTAGCACCGCGAATCACTGCACCCAGCGCGATGACCGCATCATGCTTGCCGGCGGCCGCGTAGGTCTGCACCGCCAGCGGAATTTCCAGCGCGCCGGGAACGTGACTCACGGTAATATCCTTGCCGTCGATTCCAGCGCGCTGCAGCGTATCGAGCGCGGCGCTCAACAGGCTTTCGACGATAAAACCGTTAAAGCGTCCGACGACAATCGCGATCTTTGCCTTATTGACCGTCAGGTCACCGTCGATTCTGCTGGCATCAGTCATTTCTCTACTCCTGATCTGAATAATAATCTACTACTTCGAGCCCGAAACCCGCGAGCCCATGAAAAACCTTGGGCGCACTCAGCAGGCTCATTTTACGCACCCCGAGGTCGGCCAGGATCTGCGCGCCGATACCGTAAGTGCGCTGGTCGTCACCCTGATCCTCATCGCCATGTCCCTGGATCATCGATTCGATCTGTTGCACCATGTCGCGCGGGGTTTCCGGCTGACGCAGAAACACGATAACGCCCTCGCCCGCGCTGTCGATGGTTTGCATTACGTCACGCAGCGGCCAGCCGCGACCCGTGGTGCCCGCCAGCGAATCGGTCAGCGTGTTCTGTACGTGCACCCGCACCGGAATCGGTTTATCGGGATCTATACTGCCCTTGACCAGCGCCAGGTGCAGCTCCTGCGCAATACTGTCCTCGAAGGCGTAGAGTTTGAACTCGCCGAAATCGCTGGGAAAACGCGACTCGACGATGCGCTCCACGGTATGTTCGTTTTCGATCCGATAACGAATCAAGTCCTCGATGGTGCCGATTTTAAGGCCATGCTTCATCGCGAACTTTTCGAGATCGTTGCGCCGCGCCATGGAACCATCGTCATTTAAAATCTCGACGATGACCGCGGCCGGCTCGAACCCGGCGATTCGAGCCAGGTCGCAACCCGCTTCGGTATGACCAGCGCGAAACAGCACCCCGCCCTTACGCGCCATAACCGGAAAAATATGCCCGGGTTGCACGATGCTCCCGGGGCTTGCATCCGGCTTGATTGCCGCTTGAATCGTGGTGGCCCGGTCCGACGCCGAGATTCCGGTGGTCACGCCTTCCGCCGCCTCGATCGAGACCGTGAAATTGGTTTCCATCGCGGCACGATTATCACCTACCATCAACGGCAGGCGTAGCTGCTTACAGCGCTGTTCCGACAGCGTCAGACAAATCAGGCCACGCCCGTGCTTGGCCATGAAATTAATGTGATCGGCCGTTACCGCCTCGGCGGCCATCAGGATATCGCCCTCGTTTTCCCGGTCCTCATCGTCCATGATCACGACCATTTTACCGGCCTTGATGTCGTCGATGATCTCCTGGGTGGAATTCAAATTCATATCGAGCTTTACTGGCTTATTCATGATTTATAAATCCTGATTTTATCAGGGTTTCGAGCAGCCGTTGGTCTTTGTCTTCGCCGGCGTCGGACCTGCCTCGCAACAGGCGTTCGAGATAGCGGGCAATGATGTCGACCTCGATGTTAACCCGGGAGCCCGGTTGATAGTATTGAAAAACGGTTTTCTGCTGGGTGTGCGGCACGATGTTGACATCAAACCGGTTGGCTTCGACGCCATTTACCGTAAGGCTGGTACCGTCCACCGTGACCGAGCCCTTGGCCGCGATATAGTGCTGCAGCGACGGATCGATTTCGAAACGATAGCGAATCGAACGCGCGTCGGATTCCATTTCCACCAGCGCACCCACCCCGTCGACGTGACCGCTCACCAGGTGCCCGCCGAGGGCATCGTTAACGGTCAGTGCAGGTTCGAGATTCACCGGGCTGCCGGGCGCGAGATCACCCAGGCTGGTTTTGTTCATCGTTTCGACCGACACGTCGGCGCAAAACGAATGCGCCCCGAGTTCGATCGCCGTCAGGCACGCGCCGTTAACCGCAATGCTGTCGCCGGGCTGGGTCCGTGACAGGTCGAGCTCGCCGCAGGCGATCGTGAGGCGGATGTCTCCCCCCCGTTTTTCACTTTTTTCGACGCTACCCAGCGCCTGAATAATTCCGGTAAACATTAAGTCAATTCCAAACTGTAGCTGGTCATCGGCAACGCGCTGCCGCTGTCAAAGCAGGCCCCGGCCTCGACACCGGCACGCGCGATCGCGTCGGCATCGTCGAGTAAATCGTAAGCCACCTGCATCGCACCGAGCGCGAACTCGGCGCCCGAGCCCACCGCCCAGAAGCGGGTGTACTGATCGACCTCGCGCAGCGAGTAGAGCCCGAAAATACCGCCGCGATTCATGATCAGCGCGTCGACCCTCGACGACTCGTAGGAATCGTCGTCCTCGTCCTTGCTGTTGAGAAAATATTCTTCCTTGAGAACCGGGTGTAGTTGCCGCATCGACTCGAAAATATGAAAGCGATCGGAAAAATCAACTTTATCAACGTATTTCTGCAGCAGATTCTGCATCACCAGGTGATGCGCCGCGCTGCCGACGATACCAATATAGTTATCGTCAGCGACAGCTATAATTTTTTCGTAATCGCTGACGAATTCCGCCGGCTGCCGCGTATCTCCGAAACTGGTCAGGCTGTCGGCGCCGATACAGGCGCGATTATGTTTGACTACGGCAACAATGGTCGACACGATTAATCCTGGTTGAGATTCATAGTCAACCTTAGGTCCTTGCCAAGTTGACGAATGTCGCAAATGCGACAGTTTGTGCGCTGTTCCATGGACGTCAGTTCGCCCAGTTCAAAGCCACCGCGCGCCTGGTCGCCCAGCAAGCACGGTGCCTGGTATAGCAAGATTTGATCCGCGAGTTGCCGTTCGATCAGGGCACCCGCAAGACCAGCGCCGCATTCGGTATGTACTTCGTTGATGCCGCGTCGTGCCATGTCCTGCAGCATCGCGGGCAGCGACACGCGTCCCGTATCGTCGGCGTCGATCTCGATCACCTGCGCACCGCGTTCACTCAGGCTGGCCTTCAAGGCCGCATCTGCGCTGCAGGTATAAACCCAGATTTCGCCCTGGGTGGAAAAGATTTTTTCGTTACCACTTAGGCGCAGCTTCGAGTCCACCAACACCCGGACCGGATGCCGCAGTTTGCGGGCCTGTTCCAGATCCTGGTTCGACAGGCGCAGGTTCAGCGATGGATTATCGGCCAGCACCGTCTGCGCGGTGCTCAGAATCGCCGAGCAGCGGGCGCGCAGAAACTGCACGTCGCGGCGCGCTGGCTCGCCCGTGATCCACTTGCTGACGCCATTGGCTAACGCGCTGCGCCCGTCGAGCGACAGCGCCATTTTGATACTGACGAACGGCAGCCGCTGCTCCATCCGCTTGACGAAACCAGGATTGAGACCGCGCGCTTCCGCCTCCAGTACGCCGACCACGACCTCGATGCCGCTGTCGCGCAGTCGCTCGAGCCCACGCCCGCTGATTTCCGGATTCGGATCCTGCATTGCGACGATCACCCTTGCCGGTCTGGCGGCAATCACGGCATCGACGCAGGGCGGCGTGCGGCCGTGATGGGAACAGGGTTCGAGGGTGACGTAAAAATCGGCGCCCGCACTATCCCCTGCGGCTGCAAGTGCATTGACTTCGGCGTGCGGACCGCCGGTGAATTCGTGCCAGCCGGCACCCAGCATCACGTCATCCCTGACAATCACGCAGCCCACGCGCGGGTTAGGATGCGCGCTGTAGAATCCCTTGCGCGCCTGGCGCAGCGCCTCGGCCATCCATCGATGATGATTTGCCAGTGACACTAGCTGTCCTCATCGATCAGCGGGACCTGTCTGCGGTGTTCCTCCGGAGTCGGTTCGGATGCGAGCGTCTGAATGGCTTCCTCGAAGGCCTGGATATCCTCGAAACTCAGGTACACCGAGGCGAAACGGATATAGGCGACCTGGTCGAGGCGCTGCAGCTCGTGCATCACCATGGCGCCGACTTCGCGCGATGAAATCTCGCGCGTATCGAGTCCCACCAGCTGACGCTTGATGTGGTGAATCGCATCCTCGATTTGCTCGGCCGACACCGGGCGCTTTTCCAACGCCCGCATCATGCCGCTGCGTAATCGCATCTCGTCGAAGGTATCGCGGCTGCCGTCGTTCTTGATCACCATCGGCATGTTCAGCAACGGCGCTTCGTAGGTCGTGAAACGAGTTTCGCAGGAAACGCATTCCCTTCTGCGGCGAACCTGGGTCGAATCCGACGCCAGGCGCGAATCGACAACTCGGGTGTCAGGTGTGCCGCAGAAAGGACATTTCATAACGCGCTGGTATTAGTTCCGGTATACCGGCAATCGCGCGCAAATCTCGCTTACCTTCGAGCGCACGGTGGCGATCAGGTCTTCGTCACCCATGTTATCGAGAATATCGCTCATCCAGTTGGCAAGATCACGCGAATCCTGCTCGTTGAAGCCACGCGTGGTAATCGCCGGAGAGCCGATGCGCAGGCCCGAGGTCACGAAGGGTGACTGCGGATCATTCGGCACCGAGTTCTTGTTGACCGTGATATGCGCCTTGCTCATGGCGGCATCGGCATCCTTACCGGTGATGCCCTTACTGATCAGGGACAGCAGGAACAGGTGATTATCGGTACCGCCGGACACCACGTCGAAACCACGCTTGATGAATTCTTCCGCCATTGCGTTGGCGTTTACCAGTACCTGCTTCTGGTACTCCACGAAGTCTTCGCCCATGGCTTCCTTGAAGGCTACCGCCTTGGCGGCAATTACGTGCATCAACGGCCCGCCCTGGGTTCCCGGAAATACCATCGAGTTGAGTTTCTTTTCGATTTCCTCGTTGGCTTTCGCCACGATGATGCCACCGCGCGGTCCGCGCAGGGTCTTGTGCGTGGTGCTGGTGCAAACGTCGGCAATACCGACCGGGCTCGGGTAAACGCCCGCGGCAACGAGGCCGGCGACGTGCGCCATATCGACGAACAGGTAGGCGCCGACCGAATCCGCGATATCGCGGAAACGCTGCCAGTCCATGACCCGCGAATAGGCCGAGAAACCGGCAATGATCATTTTCGGCTTGTGCTCTTTGGCGAGAGCCTCGACCTGGTCGTAATCGACCTCGCCGGTTTCATTGTTCAATCCGTACTGGATGGCGTTAAACAGCTTGCCGGAAAAATTGACCTTGGCACCGTGTGTCAGGTGGCCGCCGTCCGCCAGGCTCATGCCGAGTATCGTGTCGCCAGCGTTCAACAGCGCAAAAAATACCGCCGCATTCGCCGACGAACCCGAGTGTGGCTGTACGTTGGCATAGTCGGCGTTAAACAGCTTTTTCAATCGCTCGAGCGCCAGTGCTTCGGCCACGTCGACGTACTCGCAACCACCGTAATAGCGCTTGGACGGGTAACCTTCCGCGTATTTATTGGTGAGCACCGAACCCTGGGCCTGCATCACGCGCGGGCTGGTATAGTTTTCGGAGGCGATCAGTTCGATATGGTCTTCCTGGCGCGTTTCCTCGTGCTGCATCGCATCCCAGAGATCCGGGTCGAAGTCGGCGATATTCATTGATTTGGAGAACATGGAGTTAACCTCGGAGAAAAAGAAGGGGATGATACGAAAATCTCCTGTAAGTATCACTAAAAACTCGACAAATTAACCAGTTATCCCGCCATACGCGGCTTGTAATACGCAGATTTCCCCCCATTTTCTTGTCAGTCGCGCAGGGTCGACGATGAAATCGCGGAATTTTGTCGAATTCGTCGATTCGAGTGTATAATCCCAGCATCTAGCAACACAGGTAATGATTCATGGAAAATGTAGGTATTTACACCCCCCCGCAACAGGCCAAAGCGCCGGTACCCGGCGACGCATCGGCGCTGTTCGACCGCAACCTGACCCAGAATGAACTGGAAGTAACCGAGTCGGCGCAGGACAAGTTGAACGAAATCATTTCCCAGACCGACGAAGACGTATCCGCGATTCGCATCTACATCAGCGGCGGCGGTTGCGGCGGTTTGTCTTACGGTATGACCTTTACCGACGAGAAAAGTGACTTCGATACCATCCTGCAGTTCGACGGCTTCAAGATCCTGGTCGACGTGGTCGCGCTAAATTACCTGAAAGGCGCACAAATCGACTATATCCAGGAAGTCGGCCGCGAGCGTTTCGTGTTCAACAACGTATTCGCCGAAACCGGGGGCTCCGGGGTCTGCGGCGGCTGCGGCGCTGCCGGTGGCGGCTGATCACGTTCGATCACCCCGCTATTACTGATTAAGAAACACCGACAAACACACGCGAAGCCTGGCCTGGCGCCGGGCTTTGTCGTTTTGGTGGCACCTTCGGGCAGTTATCGCATCGCCGCCTATACTGCGGCCGCACAAGCGCTAGGGAAGTCTATCCTGGTGGTATCCAACAGCGAGCACTCGCTGGTGCCCGACGTGGCCAATGGCATTACGGTCGACTTCGACCAACCTGAACACGCGCTGGAGACGATTCTTACCACGCTGGCAAGCAAAGAGGTTGCCTGCGTGCTCGCCACCGACGACAGCTGCGTGGCGCTTTGCAGTCGCCTGGCGGACCGTCTCGAGCTGCCGCATAACAAGCCCGACTCCGCGCTGCTGACCCAACGCAAGGATCTCGGGCGCGAGGCGCTGGCACAGGCGGGCTGCAATACCCCCACGTTTCAGCGACTGACTCTCGCAGGTCTCGACGCGTCGAAGCTGACGCTGCCCTACCCGGTGGTCGTCAAGCCGCTGGGGCTTGCCGCGAGCCGTGGCGTCATTCGTGCCGATAACGACGACGAGTTCATCGTTGCCTGCCGGCGCATCGACGCCATCCTCGAATCGACCGGTATCACCGGCTTTAGCCGCGAACATCTGCTGGTTGAAACCTATATCGACGGGCTGGAGTACGCGATCGAGGGATTTATGGTCGACGGTGAATTCAGGTTGCTGACGATCTTCGACAAGCCCGAGCCACTGAGCGGACCCTTCTTCGAGGAGACCTATTACCTGACGCCGACGCGACTGAACCCGGAACAGCAACAGCAACTGGTTACCGAGGTTGCCAGCTGCTGTCTCGCCTATGGCCTCGAACAGGGCCCGGTGCACGCCGAAGCACGCCTGTCGGCATCGGGGCCCATGCTGCTCGAACTCGCCTCACGCACCATCGGCGGGCAATGTGGTCAATTGATCGAGTTTTCGCTGCAGCAAAAACTGGAGGAGCTGGTTATCCAGGGCATGTGTGGCGTAACGCCCGAGACCGGCGATCGGGCGGACTCGGCGGGCGTACTGATGATTCCGATCACCGAGGCCGGTATCCTGAAACGCGTCGAGGGATTGATCGAGGCCATGCAGACCGAATACGTCAGGGATGTCGAGATTCATATCAATCCCGGTTACGAACTGATCCCGCTGCCGGAAGGCGCGAGTTATCTTGGTTTTATCTTTGCCCAGGCGCCCGATTTCGAACGCACTTATGCCGCGCTCAAAAGCGCTTACGCGAAACTTCGCTTTGTCACCCAGCCGAAATGGTCGTTGGAAAACCTGGCGGGTTAGGAATTGATCTACTTCTTCGCGCCCGGCGGGCGGAATCCCTCTGGGGTTTGTCCCATGTCACCTTCCTTGAAGATGAATCCCAGCATGTGCTGCTCCAGAACTGCCAGGCTGGCCGGGTCTATCGTCGACAGCCCGTTTTCATTGATGATCATGGTCTGGCGCTCGATCCACTGCCGCCATCCCTCGGCGGAGACATTGTCATAAATCCTCTGCCCGAGTTCGCCTGGATACGGCACCCTGTCGAGACCGGGGGCTTCTTCCCCCAACACCGCGCAATTTACCATTCGCGTCATTTACTAATACCCAAAAAAAGCAGCCGTTAACCGGCTGCTCGTATGATACCAGAGTTAAACACGATCAGAATGCATAATTCAAACCGACCGAGAGAACCGGCCAGGCTTCGAAATCATCCAGCTCGTCCTCGGCATCGTCTTCCATCTGTCTTAGACTCGCATCGATTTCCGCCTGAGTTACGCCGAGGCCGGTTGTCGTGGCGTCCAGTTTCACCGAGGGGTCGAGCAAGGCAATCCCGAGATCGGCAGTTACCGAAAATCCACCGTTCTTGCCGGCTTTACGGCCCCAACCGATACCAATATAAGGCTGGTAAGAGTCTGCGAACTCAACCTCTCCACTAATGTTACCAATGTCCGCCGGAGTGATGAGAGTGCCGTCAAAGCTAGCGGGACTGGTGAGCGTTCCGTCCAGGTCCGCTTCACCGGTATGTCGCAACACGCCCGCGGTCAGGTGAAACCCGCCTTTGAATACATACCAGTCAAAAAGTAAGGCATTTGCGCCAAAATCCAGGTCCACTTCGGCATCAAGTTCGCCTTCGATGGTGTCGCCGACGTCGATCGTTTCGTCCTCTTCGTCGAGATCGACACTCGTTAAACTTACACGGACGTTAACATTCTCGGTAATCGCGGCACTCAGGTTGAGCCCGGCGCCGAGGGTACCCACCTTAACCCCAACTCCCACGTCCAGGGCATTGACGTTCGATACGAAAAACAACAGCCCAAAAACCACCCAGATACTTTTCTTCATTTGATTGTCCCTATTTATTGAATTTGACCTGCACTACAGATTATAGGTCAGAATTTGTCTATGCGGACAGTCAAAACTTTCAGCCGCTTATGCGGGCTTCTTCACGCAAAACGTATCATTTTGCTATTAATTTACTATTATAATTATTAATGCCAAAATAATTGCGACCTAGAAAGGAGTTGCGTTGTCTAGCTACATAGCAAATAACGATCAACCATCCCCCAAAAACTTCCAAATCTACAGTCACGGTGTAACCGATACCGGTCACGTCAGAACCAAGAATGAAGATTCTATTCTGGTGCACGATGACGAGAACGTATGGATAGTAGCCGATGGTATGGGTGGTCACCATGCGGGCGATTTTGCCAGCCAGACCATCACCAACAATTTAAGCCTGTTCAAGCAGCACGCGTCGCTGGATGACAGTATTCTGCTGCTTGAAGAAAACATACTGAACTCGAATTCGATCATCAGGAAGAAGTCCTTCAAACTCGGCCGCAACGCAACCATTGGCAGCACGGTCGTGTGTGTTTACGTCTGGAGTAATTTCCTGTTTACTTTCTGGGCCGGTGACAGCCGGCTGTATCGTTTCAGGGATTCGACGCTGGAGCGCCTGACCGAGGACCACAGCTATGTCGAAGAACTGGTCAGAATGGGTAAAATCGAGGCCAAGGATGCGGAAGAGCACCCCGCGGCCAACGTCGTTTTAAAGGCAGTGGGAATCGACGACCACTTATGCATGGATTTCGACTATTTCGAGATGCGGGAAGACGATATTTACATTATCTGCTCCGATGGTCTATATAAGGACCTGGACGAAGAGAAGCTGGCACCGATAATCGAGTCCCACTCCGACGATATGACCGAACTCTCCGAGGCCCTGCTGGCTTCTGCGCTGGACGCTGGCGGCACTGACAACACGTCGATTATCGCGATGAAAATATGTCAAAAGGAAGCTGATGTCTGAAGTCTGTCAATCACTGATCAATGACTATCTGGCTGGATCGTTAAACATTAATGACCTCGAGGAAGGCTTCGCGAGCATCTTTGACGCGATGCCTGGCGGTCATGTCGATGCCCAAAAGTACCTGCAGTCGCTGTACACCGACGATAAAATCGATTCCGACGGTTTTACCGAGATTTCGCATGTCATTTCAAAGGTCAATATCCAGTCCACGCTGAAGAACAGCCAGGAAACCGATATCTCCTATTTCGGTGACGACAGAACCATGCACCTGACTGACTTTTCGGATCTCGAAGCCAACAGCGAAAATGACGATTCGGCGGACAAAACCGTCATCGTCAAAGTTAGCCAGGGCTCCACCGATTACGAGGTTTCTGAGCCGTCACTCGATGCCGGCATCGACGAATCCTCGACGGGTCCCAAAATCGTGGAAAAATCGAACAATTCAACACGTTACGAAAACCTGGGGCCGGGTGTAACGCTCAAGGATCGCTTCGTGCTGCTGGAAAAACTCGGCCAGGGCGGCATGGGCGTGGTGTTCAAGGCCAAGGACCTGCTCAAGGTCGAGGCCCAGGATAAGGACCCCTACGTGGCGATCAAGGTTTTGACCGATGCTTTCAAAAAATACTCGGGATCCTTTATCGCCCTGCAACGCGAGGCCAGCAAAGCTCAGCGCCTGGCGCATCCCAACATCGCGACGGTTTACGATTTCGATCGCGACGGCAATACCGTTTTCATGACCATGGAATACCTGCAGGGCAAGCCACTGAATCAGCTGATCAAGGAAATTGCCAAGAAACCGCTCAAGCTTGATCATGCGCTGCATATCATCGAAGAGTTGTGCAGCGGCCTGTCTTACGCACATGAAAAGATGCTGATCCACTCCGATTTCAAGCCCGGCAACTGTTTCCTGTTGAACGACGGCCATGTGAAGCTGCTCGATTTCGGCATCGCGCGTGCCAGTACCCAGACCGACGAGGAACGGGAGAACACGATGTTCGACCCGGCCAAGCTGAGCGCGGTAACGCCGGCTTACGCGACTCCTGAAATGTTTGCCGGCATGAATCCGGATCCGCGCGACGACATCTACGGACTCGCCTGCGTTGCTTACCAGTTACTCGCTGGCGGCAAGCACCCCTACAACAAGGTAGCCTCTCCCAAGATCAAGGAACTTGGCATCAAACCCAAGCCAATCAAGGGCCTGAACCGCCGGCAACAGAAAACCCTGATGAAGGCGCTCACGGTGACGCGCGAGGATCGCGTCGCTGACGTCGAAAAGTTCGCCGAGGGTATGCGGTCTAAAAAATCGCACACCAAGAGCATTCTGCTGGTTACCCTGTTCCTGGCTGTGATCGGTGCCGGTATCGGATACAAACCCTTCCTGGCATTTCGCGCCGAGCAGCAGCTGTACGACAAAATCGACTTGATCAAGGGTGGCGACAAGGCTTTGATGATCGAGACAATCTGGTCACTGGACCAGCTCGAACCCGAACAGCAAAAAATTCTTTCGGTGGGCTTACGGCGCGAAATCATTACCTTCTATCGAGATCGTATCCGCTCGGTATTTAGACCCAAAGACGGGCTTTACGATTATCCGCAGGCGCAGGACCTGCTGGCCCAGGCAAAAATGCATTACCCTGACTCGGTGGCGCTGTCGACTATCGAAGACCAGGTCAAGGAGCAACGTGATCGCCTGATGAACAGCCTGGTATCACTTCACAAGCGTTACTCCGCGGCAAAGAAGCTGGTAAAAACCGCCAACGGCGAGGATCTCACCACGGTCATGCCATTGATCAAGCGTGTCGATCCCAAGCATTACCTGCTGAAGGATAAAGCGCTCGCGGATCTATACCTGTCAGAGGCCGAAAAACTAATTGCCAAACGGAAGTACAAGGATGCTTCCAACTACATCATCACCGGCCTGAAAATGTTTCCTGAGGACACCCGCCTGCAAAGCCTGAACAAACAGATCAACGCGCAGTTTCTGGATTAATGCAAACACAGTCATCCCCACTGCGACTGCTTGCGAGAACCTATGCGAACGACCTGATATCTCGCGAGCAATACATCGAGATCCGTGCCCAATTGCTGAAAAGGCTGGCGATCAAGGGCAGCATCGATGAATCGGACCTGAAAAACTTTACCGCACTCACGCAAGACCCCGATTCGACGAAAGGCCACAAATCCTATACACCTTCCGACTGGATCATCATTGCCCTCGGTCTCGCCGCCTCCGCGGTTCTGGCCTACGTCCTTTACGGATAATTCTGTTTAACGAGCTTGCAAGCCCGATGCAAAACATTAAACAGGTCACAAAAGCCAATTTATCCGTCAAAATTTTGGCCAATTATTGAGTGTATTAGTTGAATACGAGTCAATATAGTTTATTATCATCAATAACTTAACTCATATACTTAATTTTATTTGTTAATAGTTCGATATAGAGGACTGAAACTTTTCAACGTCTAAGGCAAGTCTCTTTCCATTAGATGGGCAGGGACCAGGCTAGCTACGATTGTTTCGATGCTCACCGCTACCTAACGTTACTCCAGAATTCGGAAACCGTATGAACGCCACGCAAGGCCGACATTTTACTTTGAAGACACTGCCGAGAGCATTATTGCTGTCGCTGCTGCTTCCGGCACCGGTAATGGCGCTCGACATGACCGATATGGCGATCGATTCGATCAGCGCTCATCCGGAAGTCAAGGAGAAGATTCACGTTTACCGTCAGGTCTTGAGCGATCGCAATATTGCCGAAAGCGGTTGGCGTCCGAGCGTCGATCTGGAAGCATCCACCGGGGCTTACAACACCAAGTCTCCGTTCACCGGCGACCAGACGGAAGACTACAACAGTTCCAATGTCGAACTGTCTGTGACGCAGAATCTATTCAACGGCTACGATACCACTTACCAGATAGAGCAGACCGAGGCCAGGGCGAAGGCCGCCTTATTCGATGTATACGATACCGCCGATAACATCGCCCTGCGGGCGATACAGGCCTATCTCGAGGTCATCAAGCAACGTCGCCTGTACCAGCTTGCACTGGAAAACGTTGCCGCCCATGAGGAAATTCTGAGCCAGATCCGTGACCGTAACCTGTCCGGAGTTGGTCGGCGCTCGGAACTGCAGCAAACCGAGGGGCGACTGGCGCGCGCGCAGGCAAGCCTGATAGCCCAGCAAAACAATCTCGAAGATGCAGCCACGCAACTACACCAGATCCTGGGGCGCTATGTCGACCCACAAGCGCTGTCGGAGCCCAACCTGCCCTCCCTGCCGCGCGAGGATCTGGATACGCTGATCGACCAGGCGCTCTCCGATCACCCGGCGATGCGTGTGGCGGCCAGCAATATCGATGCCGCACAATCGGATCATCGGCGCTCGCTGCGCAGCCGTTATCCCAATCTCGATCTGAGGCTCGCGACCGAGTACGGCGACGATATCGGCGGACTCGACGGCAACACCGAAGAAACCAGCCTGGTGCTTAACCTGACGTACAATTTTTACAAGGGCGGCAGCAAACAGGCGGAAACGCAAAAGAAAGTCAGCGCGATTTACGAGCAAAAGGAGTTCGCCGCCCGCGTCAGGCGCCAGGTGATAAACACCCTGCGTTTGTCCTGGACCGCCGACGATTTGCTAGTAAAACAGATCAAGTTTCTCGAGGCGCATGTGATAAAAGCCGGGCAGACGGTCGAATCCTACAAAGAGGAATTTTTTATCGGACAACGTGATCTGATCGATCTGCTCGACGCCGAAAACGAACTTAATAGCGCGCAGAACCAGTTTGCCGAGGCCAGCTACGACGCCTTGAGTGCCCGCTACCGGGTTTACGAAGGCGTCGGCCACCTGTTCGAGGCCGCCAATATCGATTTCGAGCTGGATCAGGGCAGGCTCAGGGTGGCGCGGCTGACAACCGACGCAGTCGACCAGTTACCCATACCCGTCGACGAAGACGCCGACCGCGAAATAGATCCACTGGATCACTGCGATAACTCGTTGCGCGGACTGGTAGTGAATCCCTACGGTTGTCACGAGCCCGTGGCTATGCCGAAGGTCGAACCCGAGTTACCCAAACAGAATTCGCCGCCAGTGTTGCAAGACGATGAATTCGAAATCGAAACCAACGGCATACTCGTCATTACGACCGCACAACTGCTGGCCAACGATAGCGACGCTGATTCCGACCCGCTGGAAATTGTCGACGTCAGCCAGCCCGAGGTTGGACGACTCGCCTTCAACCAGAGTAGCAATCTGGTGTACCGTCCTATCGAGGGCTTCACGGGCCTAGACTCTTTCAAATACACCGTCACCGATAACAACGGCGCCGCGGTCACCGCGACCGCGACCGTGAAAATCAAGGTGCGTGAGCCCGAAATCGTAAGCCTGTCGAAGCTACAGCTGGTGAATTTTATCTACGACGAAGCCGAATTGACCGAGGTTTCAAAAGCCAAGGTGGCGGCGATTATCGAGCAGATCAAACTGAAGAAAGACATATCTATCGAGATTTACACCTATACCGACAATATCGGTTCCGACGGGTACAACGAAGCGCTATCTGCGCGGCGAGCCAGGGCACTCGCAGACCTGCTGGTAAGCAACGGCATCGACCGGAGCGATATCAAGGCCGTGGGCATGGGTGAGAAAAAGCCCATTGCCGACAATTCGACCGCGGCCGGACAGGCGATTAATCGTCGGGGAGAGTTTATTTTCAAGGCAAAATCTGCGGTCGAGTAAAACAGGCAACCATCGTGGCGTGGTCTACACTAAAAGGCAGTAGAATGAGTTTGGAAGTCCCGCCTGAACAACCTGCATAAATGCCGCCACCGATCCTGTCGTCTGACCCGATGCGAGCGAACAGCTGATACACCCGCAACCGGGTGCTGGTGGACTAAATGGTAAGAAAGTTTTTTGTCTTTCTGACCAGCGTTACATTGGTGCTGCTGCCGCCCCAGCAAGCGGCTAGCCCCCTGATGAGCAATGAAATGCTAGATAAGCTTAAAAGCGAGTATTCCGAACAGGCTTTTCGCCGCGGCGTCGCCATCAATAAATTGCTCGTCGATCTCGAGGGCCAGGGTATCGATAAACAACTGGTCGAAGTCAATCGCTTTTTCAACCAGTTCGAATACCGGGAAGATCACCTGCACTGGGGTCAGCAAGACTACTGGGCGACGCCACACGAATTTATCGGCACCTACATGGGGGATTGCGAGGATTTCGTCATCGCCAAGTATTTCGCGTTGCGCAAGCTTGGAGTACCGGACGAGCGCCTCTACCTGACCTACGTCAAGGCACTCCAGCAAAACGTCGCCCACATGGTATTGAGCTACTTCCCGACCCCCTCGAGCATTCCGCAAATCCTGGATAATTACAATCCCAGGATTGTCAGCGCAGACCGACGCAAAGACCTGTTGCCGGTCTACAGCTTTAACGCCAAGTCGCTTTTCCTCACCAACGCTTCCGCCGGCCTTGGCAAATCTTTGCCCACTAACAAGATCAAGAACAGCAAGTGGAAGAAGCTGCTGGCCGATATACAAAAGGAAAAACCATGACCTTATTCAAACAGATCGCACTGCTGGTATCGACGGTATTCCTGGTACTGTTATTGATTATTGTGCTGAACGATTTGGCGCGCACCGGCAGCTTTCAACAGGGGCAACTGGGCACCACGGCCCAGGACATGGCGACCACGCTCGGTATCGCTATCAGCAACCTGCCCGAAGGCGATGACCCGGCCACACTCGAAGTCCTGTTTAACGCCGTGTTCGATAGCGGGCACTACACGCGTATCGAACTCATCGGTGTCGACGGGCAAAGCATTCATCAGAAAAGCCAGCAACTCGACATAGAAGGCGTCCCCGGCTGGTTCATCAACCTGGTATCGCTGGAATCAGCCAGCGGCTCGACCCAGGTAATGAAGGGCTGGACTCAGCTGGGCCAGCTCAACCTGGAAATTCATCCTGGCTTTGCTTACAGCAGCATGTACCAGGCCCTGGTGTCCGCGTTGCGCTGGTTCGCCCTGCTGTTCGTGGTTTCGATGGTCGTGTTATGGCTGGTGCTGCGTTACGTGCTGGAACCGCTGCAGAAAGTCAGGGAACAGGCAGACGCCATCCACAATAACCAGTTTGTGCAGCAAACGAAAATTCCGACAACGGTAGAACTCAAGCGAGTCGTCGAAGCAATGAACCTGATGGTGTCCAAGGTCCAGGGTATTTTCGATGACCAGGAAAAAACCCTCGAGCGTTACCAGCAACTGCTGTACCGCGACAAGCTGACCGGACTCGGCAACCGGCGCTACCTGCTGGATCAATTAAAACAATCGATGTCGGAAGAATCCGGGCTACACGGCTGCATGACAATCATCAAGATCGTCGACTTTGAGCAATTGCGGGACCAGCATGGATACGAGATATCCGATAACCTGATCCGGATTCTCGCCGACTTGTTGCGTCAGGAGCACGCGGACCAGGCGGTCGAGCGTGTATCCCGCTTCAACGAGGACGAATTCGCTTTTCTGAGCGCCGACGACGAATCCGCCGTTACCGCGTTCATTCGCGCGTTGTTCGATAAGTTCCAGCAGCAGCTCGAAAGCGAAAAAGAACTGGCCGACGTAAAGCTGCTGGCCGGCATCTGTGATCTCGAAGCCGGCGGTGAAATCGGCAACATCCTCTCCAGCATCGATTACTGCCTGTCGCAGGCCAATACTCGCGGGCCATTTTCCATCGAACGCCAGGCTTCGACCAGTCTCGAACTACCCCAGGGCAAGATGCAATGGCGCAACTGGCTGGAATCTGTGTTGACGGAAAAACGGCTGTTCCTGGTCGGTCAGCTTGCAATCAGCAATCAGCGAATTCCGGTACAGCGCGAACTTTTTATCCGCGCGCGCAACCAGCAGGACCAGGTCATCCCCGCCTCCGCTTTCATGCCTATGGCTGCAAGCCTCGGCATGGCGCTGGATATCGATAAGGAGGTTTTCCGCCTGGTATCTTCTAACAGCGAACTGGATCGCAAAATCCCGTTGGCATTGAATCTGAGTGCCGCATTCTTCGAGTTGGCCGAAGCGCAGGAAGAATTCGATCAACTGTTGACCGACTGTGAGCAGAACAATACCCGCTTATGTATCGAGGCCAGCCATCACGTTCTGAACCAGCATCCGATCATGTGCAGCAAGCTATCGGAACGGGTGCGACGACATCAGCACCAGTTCGGCATCGACAATCTCGATCTCGGCCAGTCGCTGCAGTTGTTGCAAAGCGGGCAGTTCGACTACGTTAAAATTAACGCGATCACCCTGCACGAGATGAGTCGCAACGACATGGCGGCAGGCTACCAGGCGCTGCGCACCATTACCGATACGCTGGACATTCACATCATTGCGGTCGCGGTGGACTCGCAGGAAGTGCTGGATGAACTCAAGGCCCTTGGAATCGATACCATGCAGGGTAATTTCCTGGGCTCCGCGGAGGCAATCTAACGTGTGTTTCCACGTCGGCACAAGTGAAGCTATAATCCGTCCGTGTTCACATTGCGAGCGTGTGCACTGGTGTCACAATTCTGCCTGTCAAGGCGACTTCAGCAAGTGTAAAAAAACACGCAACTTTAGAAAAATAACGACCCACATATGATCGATCCGCATCATCAATATGATCCCCTGCTAGAGTGCCTGGTCATTTTCGCCAAGTTGCATAACAGGCCGATCAGCGTCGAGGCCCTGATTGCCGGGCTGCCGGTTAAGCCCGGCGACGACGGGCCGGAACTTTTCAGTATCGAGAATCCAAAGGGTCTGTTCTCCAGGGTTGCCGCGCGCGCCGGTTTCGCCAGCCGCCTGATCCAACGTGACCTCGACAAGCTATCACGCCTGCTGCTGCCCTGCATCCTGGTACTGAAAAACGGCAATGCCTGTATCCTCGAAAGCATCGACCGCAAGAACAAGCGCGCCAGGGTTATTTTTCCGGAGATTGGCGAGGGCGAGGAATGGCTGGAACTTAGCCGATTGAACCAGGATTACCTTGGCTACGCATTCCTGCTCAAACGTGAATTTCAGCAGGATTCAGCGGCTGACAAGAGCACGGTCAGCAGGGATTCGAGTCACTGGTTTTGGGGTACGCTGGCCAAATCCCGCGATATTTTCGCCAGCGTATTTCTGTCATCGATCCTGATCAACCTGTTCATCCTGGCAACGCCGTTGTTCACCATGAACGTTTACGACAAGGTTGTACCGAACGACGCGATCGCAACCCTGTGGGTGCTGGCAGCCGGTATCGTCACGGTATACCTGTTCGATACGCTGTTGCGCTTCGTGCGCACTTACCTGCTGGAAATCGCCGGCAAGAAGAGCGACGTTATCATGTCCTCGATCATCTTTTCCCAGGTACTCAACCTGAAAATGAACCAGTGGCCGGCGAGTATCGGCGCATTTGCCAGCCAGTTGCGCGAGTTCGAGAGCATTCGCAACTTTTTTACCGCCTCGACCATGGCGACGCTGGTCGACCTGCCCTTCGCAGTCATCTTTTTACTGGTGATTTACTATATCGGCGGGCCGATGATTGCGGTACCGCTGGTCGTGATAGCGTTGCTGCTGCTTTACAGCCTTATCCTGGTCAAACCGCTCAAGGACAGCGTCGAAGCTACCTACGAAGCCACCGCGAACAAGAATGCCCACCTGATCGAAACCCTGCATTCGATCAAAACGGTCAAAGCGCTCGGCGCCTCGAATTATTCGCAATGGGTCTGGGAAGAATCATCCGGCACCATCGCCAACAAGTCGATGCGCGCACGCATGCTGTCTTCATCGATAACCGTGGTTACCAACCTGCTGGTACAGTTCAACACGGTTGGCCTGATCGTGTTCGGTCTTTACCTGATCAGCGACCAGGAACTGAGCCTGGGCGGTTTGATCGCAGTTGTCATGCTGTCTTCGCGCGCGGTCGGACCGTTGGGCCAGGTAGCGACGCTGATTACCAGTTTCGAGCAAACCCGCACCGCGTTTCGCTCACTCGACGAACTGATGCAGAAATCGATCGAGCGTCCCGAGGGAAAATCTTATGTGCGCCGTCCCGGTTTCGAGGGTGGCATCGGTTTCAGGAACGTGGATTTCAGCTACCCGGAATCACCCAGAAAATCGCTATCCGACATTAGTTTTAAAATTCGCCCGGGAGAACACGTCGGCATCATCGGCAAGGTCGGCTCGGGCAAAACCACCCTGTTGAAACTGATCATCGGCCTGTACCAGGCAGACGGCGGATCGATTTCTATCGACGATATCGATATCAACCAGATCGATCCCGCCGACCTGCGAAAGAACATCGGTTACCTGTCGCAGGATATCGAACTGCTGCGAGGCAGTATTCGTGACAACATTGCCTATAAGGATTTGCACGTCAATGATGACAGGCTGATCGAGGCGGCGAATATTTGTGGCGTGGACCTGTTTGTAAATCAGCTACCGCAGGGCTTCGATACCCAGGTCGGTGAAAGCGGCGGATTCCTGTCAGGCGGACAAAGACAGGCGATCGCGCTCGGGCGCGCGGTGCTGCTGAACGAACCGATACTGATTCTTGATGAACCGACCAATAGTTTCGACAATACCACCGAGTCGATCGTCAAAAAACGGCTTTACGACTATACCCGCGACCGTACGCTGTTGCTGGTAACCCATAAGGCGCCGATGCTCGACCTGGTGGAACGGCTGATCGTCATGGACGAGGGTAGAATAGTCATGGACGGTCCTAAAGACGAGGTTCTGACAGCGCTCAAAGGTACTCAGAATGGATAGCGAAGACTCTACCAATTTTGAAGACTCGACCCAGATAGGGGTTCACGGCAAGCAGGACATGCAATATATGCGCAGCCTGTCAGCCGCCGCTGTGCACCGCACTCCGCGCTACCTTATCGCCGTGGTAATGATCATCGCACTGTTCGTCATTGCCGCCATCGTCTGGATGAACTGGGCCAGGGTAGATGTCGTTATAAGGGGCTCGGGCAAGGTTTCACCGGCAAGCCAGGTACAGAATATACAAAGCCTCGAGGGCGGCATTATCGAGGAAATCATGGTGCGGGAAGGTCAGGTCGTGGTCAGCGGACAGCCGCTGCTGAAAATTAGTGATGTCGCTTTCTCCAGTTCTTTCGAGGAAAACCGGCTGCTTTACCTCGAGTTGCTGGCTCGTTCCAGTCGTCTCAACGCCGAGGCCTTCGATCGCGAATTCAAGCCCGATGATGAAGTCAGTAAGCAAGCGCCGAAGCTGATCAAGTCTGAACAAAGCCTGTTCGACAGCAACAAGCAGCAAATAAGGGAGACCCTTGGCGTACTCGAGGAAAGGATCAACCAGCAGCAAAGTGCGCTGCGCGAGGCCCAGTCGAAAGAGAAGCAGCTCAATAAATCGCTCGAACTGGTCAAGAGAGAGATTGAAATCAAGAAGCCGCTGAAGGACCGCGGCATCATCAGCGAAGTCGAATTCCTGCAACTGCAGCAGCGAGAAGCAGAGTTCGAAGGTGAAATCGAGGCGGTCAAGCTGTCGGTACCGCGCATCAAATCGACCATCGAAGAGGCCCGGTTCAACAAGCAAAAGGAAAGGCTCGACTTTCAGAACAAGGCCAAGAAGGAATTAAACGAGGTTAACGCGGAAATCGATCGTATTCGGGAAACACAGACCGCGCTGCAGGACCGGGTCAAGCGCACTACCCTGCGCTCCCCGGTTAACGGCATCGTTCAGCAGCTCTATATCAACACCATCGGTGGTGTTATCGGCCCTGGCAGCAATATTCTCGATATCGTGCCTCAAGAAGATGCGCTACTGGTCGAACTAAAAATCAAGCCGGCCGATATTGCTTATGTAAATGTCGGGCAGTTTGCCAGGCTGAAATTTTCTGCTTACGATTTTGCGATTCACGGCAGTTTGCAAGGGATAGTAACCTTTATCAGCGCAGATACGATTACCAATGAAGAAGGCGAAAGCTTTTTCCTGGTCAGGGTCAAACCCAGCAAACCCTTTCTGGGTGTCAAGAGCGGGGAACTGCCGATAAAGATCGGGATGACCGCCGAGGCAGATATCATTACTGATAAGAAAACAATTCTGTCCTACCTGACAGAACCGGTGCATCGTGGAATAGACAAGGCGCTAAGAGAACGTTAATGAAAGTAATCGTTTATTCGGTTTCGCATTCATTCGAGAGGTTTCTGGGCAAACACCTGGATACCGCGATCGAATTTAGCGCGCAACTGCAGGCACCGACTGCCGATCCGGAGCAGCTATACCTGTTGCATATATCGGGCATGGAGCTCGACTGCTACGAATGGCTGTTGAAACACGTCTCCGGTAAACCAATACCGGTTGGCGTTTGCTCGGACCTGCCTAATATCCGCGAAATGCTCGAGTGCGTGCGTCTTGGCGCCAAGGCCTATTGCAACAGTCACATGGCAGCTATCCACTACCAGCAGATGCTGCAAATGCTCGAGCATCGGCAAAGCTGGTTTCCGCCGCAAATGCTTGATGAAACCTTCAAACTGGCACAACAGGTCGTTAAACCGGTATCCGATCAGAAACCGCTGGATATGCTGACCGAGCGCGAAAAAGACATTGCACTCGCGGTTGGCGAAGGCAAATCGAACCGTCAAATCGCCGATTTATATGAAATTTCAGAACCCACGGTGAAGACGCATTTAACCAATATCTTCAAGAAACTCGAACTGAAAGATCGCGTCGGCCTGGTGCTTTACCTGAAGCAGGCCTAAACCCCCGCTGATATTGTGCGCCCGGCCATGTGACCTGGCTCTCAATCTGGTGAGAAAGTCTCACCGACCTACGACTTTCGTATGATACGAAGGTCGCAATTCTCTCCTATATTTACTGCTCGACTCAATTTTCTGCAGAAATATGGCTACTAAAAGTATTGGTTATGTCGCTGACCTGGTCGGTGACGCACAGGTTCGCGGCGTCGATGGCGTTATCCGGGTCCTCAGTATCGGCGACCAGATCCACGAAGGCGATATACTGACCACCGGGGTCAATACCGACATCGTGCTCGAGTTTCACAACGGGCAGAAGCTGCAGCTCGGCGAGAATACCGAGATATTGCTCGACGAGTCGGTATTCGCCAGCCTTGACGCCTACCCCGATGCTCGCGCCGACCAATTAGCCGAACTGCAGAGTTTGATTGTCGAAGGAATCGATCTGGCCGAACTGGAAGCGACCGCGGCTGGTGCCGCAGGCGACTCAGGCGATGCGCTGCATAGCGCTTCCATCTATTCGCGCGATGGCGACGAGGGTATCGTCGAAACCCGTGGCACACCGTTGGGCTTCGACGCAAGCGCGGCTAACGACCAGCTGGCTCTCGACGATGACGACTTGCTGCTCGCAACGCAGTCCGACGAAGAAGCCCCCACGGCAACGCCCACTGCTCCCGCCTCGACAACGATAGCGTCGATTTCGGTCGACAACATTACCACCGACGATATGGTTAACGCGATCGAATCCGGCGCCACAATCAACGTCACCGGTACCGTCGGTGGCGATGCCGCGAGCGGCGATAGCGTCAATCTGGATGTTAACGGTAACAACTATAGCGGCACCGTCGGCGCCGGCAACAGCTTCTCGATCGCGGTAGCCGGTGGCGACCTGGCGGCCGATACCACCGTGGTTGCGAGCGTATCCGGAACCGATGCCTCGGGTATACCCTATAGTGCTAGCACAACTTCGACGCATAGCGTCGATACCGTGGCCGCTGCGACCATCGACATCGATCCGATCACCGCCGACGATATCGTCAACGCGGTCGAAGCCAGCGCCACGATCAATGTCACCGGTTCGGTCGGCGGCGATGCCGCGAGTGGAGACACCGTCACGCTCACCGTTAACGGTAACAACTATAGCGGCACCGTCGGTGCCGGCAACAGCTTCTCGATTACGGTACCCGGTGGCGACCTGGTGGCCGATACCACCGTGAGTGCAACCGTGGTTGGCTCGGATGTCGCGGGGAATTCTTTTAGCGCCGCAACGACTTCGACGGCCAGCATCAGCGTCGACCCGATCACCGCCGACGACATCGTCAACGCCGCCGAGGCCGGTGGCTCGATCGATGTCACCGGTACCGTTGGCGGCGACGCCTCGGTCGGTGACAGCGTCAGCTTCGATATCAACGGCACCAGCTATGCCGGTACCGTCGGTGCGGGTAACAGCTTTTCGATCGCGGTCGCCGGTAGCGATCTCGCGGCCGATACCAGTTTCGACGCCACCGTCAGCGGCAGCGATGCCGTCGGTAACCCGTTCAGCGCGACCACGACTTCGACCCACAGCGTCGATACCAGCGCCAACGCAACCATCGCGGTCGACCCGATTACCGCCGACGACGTCATTAATGCCTCCGAAGCCGGTGGCTCGGTTAACGTGACCGGCACGGTCGGCGGCGACGCCTCGGTCGGTGACAGCGTCAGTCTCGATGTTAACGGCAGCAGTTTTACCGGCACGGTACTGGTCGGCAATGTTTTTTCCATCCCGGTTCCTGGTAGCGATCTGGCCGCCGACACTACCCTGGACGCAACGGTGTCAGGTAACGACGGTGCTGGTAATCCGTTTAGCTCGACCACGACTTCGACCCACAACGTCGATACCAGCGCCAACGCTACCATCGCAGTCGATCCGATTACCGCGGACGACGTTGTCAACGCCGTCGAAGCCGGGGCCACGATCGACGTCACCGGTTCGGTCGGCGGCGATGCCGCCCCGGGTGACAGTGTTAGTCTCGATATCAATGGCACTACCTATACCGGTACCGTCGGTGCGGGTAACACTTTCAGTATCGCGGCAACCGGTAGCGACCTTGCCGCCGATACCAGTTTCGACGCCACCGTCAGCGGCAGCGACGTTGCCGGTAATCCGTTTAGCGCGACCACCACCTCGACCCACAGCGTCGACCTGTCTGCCAGCGCGACGATATCGGTCGATCCGATTACCGCCGACGACGTCGTCAACGCCGTCGAAGCCGGGGCCACGATCGACGTCACCGGCTCGGTCGGCGGCGATGCCGCCCCGGGTGACAGTGTTAGTCTCGATATCAGTGGCACCACCTATACCGGTACCGTCGGTGCGGGTAACACTTTCAGTATCGCGGTACCCGGCAGCGACCTCGCCGCCGATACCAGTTTCGACGCCACCGTCAGCGGCAGCGACGTTGCCGGTAATCCGTTTAGCGCGACCACCACGTCGACCCACAGCGTCGACCTGTCTGCCAGCGCGACGATATCGGTCGATCCGATCACCGCGGACGACGTTATCAACGCCGTCGAAGCCGGGGCCACGATCGACGTTACCGGTTCGGTCGGCGGCGATGCAAGCCCCGGCGATAGCATCAGTTTTGATGTCAACGGCACTACCTACTCCGGCACCGTGGTCGCGGGTAATATCTTCTCGATTGCGGTCGCGGGTAGCGACCTCGCCGACGATACCAGCTTCGACGCCACCGTCAGCGGCAGCGACGTTGCCGGTAATCCGTTTAGCGCCACCACGACCTCGACCCATAGCGTCGACCTCTCGGCGACGGCTACCATTACTGTCGATCCGGTTACGGCCGACGATATCGTCAATGCCGCCGAAGCAGCGGGATCGGTCGATATTACCGGATCGGTCGGAGGCGACGCCTCGATCGGTGACACGGTCAGCCTTGTCGTCAACGGCAACACCTACAGCGGAAACGTTGCTGCGGATAACAGTTTCTCGATTTCGGTACCCGGTTTGGACCTGGCTAACGACACTACCATCGATGCCAGCGTCAGCGGCAACGATGCCGCCGGTAATCCGTTCAGCGCCAGTACTATCTCCACTCATGCCGTGGATACGACTGCCAGTGCCACCATCAGCGTCGATAACATTACCGCCGATGACATCATCAACGCGGCAGAGGCTGCAGGCACCGTCAATGTCACCGGTTCGGTCGGCGGCGATGCAAGCCCCGGCGATAGCATCAGTTTTGATGTCAACGGCACTACCTATTCCGGCACCGTGGTCGCGGGTAATACCTTCTCGATTGCGGTAGCGGGTAGCGATCTCGCCGTCGACACCAGCTTCGATGTCACCGTCAGCGGCAGCGACGCCGCGGGGAATCCGTTTACTGCCACCACCACATCGACCCATAGCGTGTCGCTGGGTTCTACTGCCGGTATCGCCGTCGACAACATCACTGCGGACGATATCCTGAATGCGGCTGAAGCTTCCGGCAACGTCAACGTTACGGGTACCGTGACCGGCGCCGCGTCGCCTGGCGACGCCGTCAGTTTCGATGTCAATGGCACTACCTACTCCGGCACGGTCGTCGCGGGCAACACCTTCTCGATTGCCGTCGCGGGTAGCGATCTCAGCGCCGACACCAGTTTCGATGCCACCGTCAGCGGCACCGACGGCGCCGGTAATCCGTTCAGCGCGACCACAACTTCTACGCACAGCGTTGATACCAGCGCTGCAGCGACCATCAGTGTCGATCCAATTACTGCAGACGATATCGTCAATGCCGCGGAGGCCGGCGGACCGATTAACGTCACGGGTACAGTCGGTGGCGACGCTGCCGTCGGCGACAGCGTGAGTCTGGAGGTGAATGGCAACACTTACACCGGCACTGTCGGTGCGGGTAACGTATACAGCATCTCGGTTCCGGGTAGCGATCTCGCCGCAGATAGCACGCTTGACGCAACGGTATCGGGCAACGATGGCGCCGGTAATCCGTTCACTGCGACCACGACTTCGATTCACACCGTCGACACCGTGGCATCCGCAACCATCAGTGTAGATCCGATCACCGTCGACGACGTCATCAATGCCAGCGAATCCGGCGCCACGATAGACGTTACCGGCGACGTCGGTGGTGACGCATCGCCTGGCGACACCGTCAGTTTCGATGTCAACGGCACCACCTACACCGGTACCGTTGCTGCCGGCAATGTCTTCTCGATTACCGTTGCTGGCAGCGATCTCGCGGCCGACAACAGCTTCGATGCCACTGTTATCGGCTTTGACGGCGCCGGCAACCCGTTCAGCGCGACCACGACCTCGACCCACAGTGTCGATCTGTCGGCGAACGCGACGATTTCGGTTGATCCGATTACCGCCGACGACGTGCTCAACGCCGCCGAGGCTGGTGGTCCCGTCAACGTGACCGGCACCGTCGGTGGCGATGCGTCACCTGGCGACAGCGTTAGTCTCGATATCGATGGCAACACCTACACCGGCACCGTCGGCGCCGGCAATACCTTCTGACCTGGCGCTCGATACCACGCTCGACGCCACCGTTACCGGCAACGATGTCGCCGGCAACCCGTTCAGCGCGACCACGACCTCGAGCCACAGCGTGGATGCCTCGGCGAGTGCGACCATCAGCGTCGACAACATCACCGCTGATGACGTACTCAACGCCGCCGAGGCCAGTGGCCCGGTCAACGTAACCGGTACCGTCGGTGGCGACGCAACGCCTGGAGACAGCGTCAGTCTTGATATCAACGGCAATATCTATACCGGCACCGTCGGTGCGGGCAACACCTTTTCGATTGCCGTTCCGGGCAGCGATCTCGCAGCCGATACCACGCTCGATGCCACCGTTAGCGGCAACGACGTGGCGGGTAATCCGTTCACCGCGACCGTAACCTCGACGCATACAGTCGACACTTCGGCGAGTGCGACCATTAGCGTCGATAACATCACCGCGGACGACGTACTCAACGCCGCCGAGGCCAGTGGCCCGGTTAACGTAACCGGTACCGTCGGTGGCGACGCAACGCCTGGCGATAGCGTCAGCCTCGATATCAACGGCAACAACTATACGGGTACCGTCGGTGCGGGCAACACTTTCAGTATTGCGGTTCCCGGCGTCGACCTCGCGGCCGACACCGCGCTCGATGCCAGCGTCAGCGGTAACGATGGCGCCGGCAACCCGTTCAGCGCCTCCACCACCTCCACGCACAGCGTGGATACCTCGGCGAGTGCCACGATCACGGTCGATTCGATTACGGTCGACGATATCGTCAACGCCGCCGAGGCCGGTGGCCCGGTCAACGTGACCGGCACCGTTGGGGGCGATGCCACACCCGGCGACAGTGTCAGCCTGGATATCAACGGCAATACCCACACCGGCACCGTCGGCGCGGGCAATACCTTCTCGATTGCGGTGCCCGGCAGCGACCTCGCGGCCGATACCACACTCGATGCCAGCGTTAGCGGTAACGACATCGCGGGTAATCCGTTCACCGCGACCGTAACCTCGACCCATAGTGTCGACCTGACTGCCAGTGCCACGATCACGGTCGATTCGATTACGGCCGACGACATCGTCAACGCCGCCGAAGCCGGTGGCCCGGTCAATATCACCGGTACGATTGGCGGTGATGCGTCACCTGGCGACAGCGTCAGTCTCGATATCAACGGCAATACCTATACCGGCACCGTCGGTGCCGGTAACACTTTCACTATTGCCGTACCGGGTAGCGATCTCGCGGCCGATACCACGCTCGATGCTACCGTCACCGGTAGTGATCTGGCGGGCAATCCATTCAGTGCCACCACCACGTCGACGCACAGTGTCGACCTGACCGCCAGTGCCACGATCACGGTCGATTCGATTACGGCCGACGACATCGTCAACGCCGCCGAAGCCGGTGGCCCGGTCAGCGTGACTGGCACGGTTGGTGGCGATGCCACACCCGGCGACAGCGTCAGTCTCGATATCAACGGCAATACCTATACCGGCACCGTCGGCGCCGGCAATACCTTCAGTATTGCCATACCCGGCAGCGACCTCGCGGCCGACACCACGCTCGATGCTACCGTTACCGGTAGCGATGTGGCCGGTAATCCGTTTTCTGCGACCGTAACCTCGACCCATACGGTCGACCTGGCCGCCAGCGCGACGATTACGGTGGACTCAATTACCGCGGACGACGTAATCAACGCGGCCGAAGCCGGTGCATCGGTTAATGTCACTGGCACCGTCGGGGGCGACGCCACGCCTGGCGATACCGTGACAATTGATATCAACGGTAACATCTACACCGGTAGCGTTGGCGCCGGCAACAATTTCTCTATCGCGGTATCCGGTAGTGACCTGGCCGCTGATACCACGCTCAACGCCACCGTCAGCGGCAACGACGTGGCCGGCAACCCATTTAGTGCGGCCACCACGTCGACACATAGCGTGGACACCTCGGCGAGTGCGACTATCAGCGTCGATAACATTACCGCGGACGATGTCCTCAACGCCACCGAGTCGGGTGGCCCGGTCAACGTGACTGGCACGGTAGGTGGTGACGCCGCCGTGGGTGACAGCGTCAGCCTCGATATCAACGGCAACACCTATACTGGCACCGTTACTGCTGGATTAACCTTCAGTATCGGCGTACCTGGCAGCGACCTGGCGACCGATACCTCGCTCGACGCCACCGTCACCGGCAACGATCCGGCCGGTAATCCGTTTACTGCGACCGTAACCTCGACTCACACGGTCGACCTGGCCGCCAGCGCGACGATTACGGTCGATTCGATTACCGCAGACGATATCGTCAACGCGGCCGAGGCCGGTGGCCCGGTCAACATCACCGGTACCGTCGGGGGCGATGCATCGCCTGGCGATAGCGTCAGCCTCGATATCAACGGTAATAGCTATTCCGGCACCGTTACCGCCGGATTAACCTTTTCTATCGCGGTACCCGGTAGCGACCTGGCCGCCGATACCACGCTCGACGCCAGCGTCACCGGCAACGATCTGGCCGGTAATCCGTTTACTGCGACCGTAACCTCGACCCATACGGTCGATACCTCGGCGAGTGCGACTATCAGCGTCGATAACATAACCCCTGATGACGTACTCAATGCTGCAGAAGCCGGTGGTCCGGTCAACGTGACCGGCACGGTAGGTGGCGACGCATCACCTGGCGACAGCATCAGTCTCGCGATCAACGGCAACACCTATACCGGTACCGTAAACGCGGGCAACACCTTTTCGATTGCAGTGCCGGGCAGCGATCTCGCAGCTGATACCACGCTCGATGCTACCGTTACCGGTAGTGATGTTGCCGGTAATCCGTTCAGCGCGACCGTAACATCGACCCATACGGTCGACCTGACCGCGATTGCGACCATTACCCTCGATGCCAACATTACGGCCGACGACATCGTCAACGCCGCCGAGGCCGGTGGCCCGGTTGCCATAACCGGCAACGTCGCGGGAGATTTCCAGGCGGGTGACATCATCACCTTGACGGTCAATGGCGTGGCGTCTACCGGTGGCGTGCTCGCCGACGGCAGCTTTAGCGTCGACGTGGCCGGTAGCGACCTGGTTGCCGATTCCAATAGCACCATCGACGCGTCCTTCGTCGCAACCGATGCCGCTGGCAACACCGCCGCACCGGTGACCGATTCCGAGGCTTACAGTGTCGATACGACCGCGGCCGCGACCATTAACCTGGATGCCAACATCACGGCCGACGACATCGTCAACGCCGCCGAGGCCGGTGGCACGGTTGCCGTAAACGGTAACGTCGCGGGCGATTTCCGGGCGGGAGACATCGTTACCCTGACGGTCAATGGCGTGGCGTCTACCGGTGGCGTACTCGCCGACGGTAGCTTCAGCATCGACGTGGCCGGTAGCGACCTGGCGGCTGACGTAGATAGCACCATCGACGCGTCCTTCGTCGCAACAGATGCCGCTGGTAATATCGCCGCACCGGTCACCGATACCGAAAACTATAGCGTCAACCTGGCACCGACGATAGATCTGGATAGCAACGATAGCTCGGCTGCCGGTAGCGACTATGCAGTCTCTTTTACGGAAGGTGGAAGCGCAGCTTTCATTGCCGATATCGATATCGACATTACCGATCCCGAAGACACCAGTCTCGTAGGTGCGACGGTTACCATTAACGGTGTTGAAAGTGGCGATTTACTGACGGTGGGCGCAATCCCGCCTGGTATTATCGCCAGCGCCTACGATCCGGCATCCGGCACCATTACCCTCTCGGGTTCGGCGTCATTGTCTGATTACCAGGATGCAATTCGGGCGATCCAGTTCTCCAATGACGGCTCGACCGTCAACGCAAATCGCAGCATCGACGTGGTTGTTACCGACGGATTAAACAACAGCAATACCGCGACCACCGATGTCACCATAAACACCCTGCCCACGGTCAGTATTACCGACGTATCCGTACAGGAGCCCGCGGCAGGCACCACCGCGTTGACGTTTACTATTGCAATCGATCAGACGCTGGCCAGCGATTTGACCTTTGACTACCAGACAGCCGATATCAGCGCGCTCGCAGGCAGTGACTTTGTCGGCATCTCGAGCACCGTGGGAACGATCACGGCAGGCAATACCTCGACTACCGTCACCGTTACCGTTAACAGCGATGCCGAAGTGTTCGAAGGCGATGAAACACTGTCTCTCGATCTGACCAACTTTAATCAGACCGTTAACTTCGATGCCGCGGCGCATGTTATCAGCGGCGGTATCCAGGGCATCGGAACCATAGGCGCCGATAATGGCGCACCTGTTGCGGTCGACGATAGTTACATCACTACCGTCGATACACCGTTGGTAATTACTAACGCGCTGGCCAACGACACGCTGGTCGACAATGCCGTTGTCGACGTTACGGGTTACACCGACCTCGGTTCGGGTATCTACAGCTTTAGCGGGACCAACGGCACCGTGGTATACGATTCGAACAGTGGCGATTTCACTTTCACCCCGAACGGCGGTTATACCGGTACCGCCGGTTTCAACTACACCCTGATCGACGATGACGGTGAAACCGATACCGCATCGGTATCGGTTGACGTCAGTACCGTTGTCGTCAATCCCCCGGTAGTTAGCAATGTACCCGATAGCGCATACACCGAAAACGATGCGCCGGTTTCGTTGATGTCAGGCGTTACCATTACCGATGTAGACAGCAGCAACCTGTCTTCGGTCGTTGTGACCGTGGATGGATACATTGGCTCGCAGGACGTTGTTAGCTACCTGACAGCAGGAACCAGTGTGGTGGCCAGTGTCGTCACTACCGGGTCTAGCTGGGAGCTAACACTAACCGGTGGTGCTGATATTAACGAGTATGAAACGGTTCTGGATTCAATCACCTATCAAAACAGTTCCGACAATCCGAGCACCTCGGTTCGCAACATCACGATCGAAGCATTCGATCAAAGTTACGCGAACCTGTTTGGCGCGGATGCCGGCACCCTGTCGATAACCGCAGTCAACGATGCACCCGATGTATTCGACAACGATGCCTACACGCTTGAAAGCAGTCAGAACAACAGCCTCGGCATCACGGCACCGACCGATGTCGATAGCGACGACAGCACCCTGGTCATCACGGTAACAGCATTACCCGGCGCGGTGGGTGTCGTCACCCTGGCTGACGGGACGCCACTTACCCTGGGACAGACCCTGTCGCTCGCCGAACTGACCTCGCTGGAGTTCGACTCTGGCGCGGCCCAGGGCAGCGGCACCTTTTCCTACACGGTGGACGACGGCCAGCTGGTTACGACCGGTAACACCACGATCACCGTGGGTGCTACCAATCCCGATTTTGCAACGGTTTACGAAAGTGGGCTAACCGGGGGCACCGGTACGGGTTCGGCCCAGGTGACAGGCAACCTGTTTGCCAACGACGGTAACGCCGGTAACAGCATCGACAGCATCGATTTCGGCGCCTCCAGTTTCACCCCGGTCGGCGGCGTTATAACCGCGACGACCGCGCTCGGAACCTTGACCGTATACGCGGATAACGGTACCCCGGGATTTTCCGCGGGCGACTATGTCTACCAGTTGAACACGGCCGACAGCAGCAGCGCCGACGTGGATGAGGTTTTTACCTATAATTTCACCAATGGCATCGGTTACAGCGACAGCCTGACGATCTCGATCATCGACGACGCGCCGATCGCGAACGATGTGGTCCAGGATGTGCCTGAATCCGAAGAAAAAGTATTCAACATTATCTTTACCCTGGACGATTCCGGCAGCATGGGCTGGGGCTCGGTCACCGGCAGCACTTCGCCGCCCGCGAGCGAACCGACGCGCATGGATATTGCCAAGCAGTCGCTGTCCGCACTGGGCGCGGAGTACTTCAACCAGTCCACCCAGGTCGAAGTAACGCTGATCACGTTTAATTCGAATGCGAGCTTCGTCGGTACCTACGATAATTTTACCGACTTCGAGACGGCCCTGACCGGCGTTACCCCGGGCGGCGGCACCAACTATGTCGACGCGACCGATGAGATTCAGACGCAATTGACGACTGATCTGGCAGCCCAGAATCCCACCGACGACGTGCAGAATATTTCCTACTTTATTTCTGACGGCGAAGCCAATGCCGGCACCTCCCCTATCGGCAGCGGCTACATCGAATTTGCAAACAGCAACTCGGTGGACTCCTATTCAGTTGGTATCGGCTCGAGCTTGCCGGGTGATCTGTCCGACCTGAACTACATTCCGGCGGCGGCACCGTGGACGAGGCCTTGATCGTCACCGACGTGTCCGAACTCGAGTCAGAGTTACTGTCAACCGTGCCGACCGCGTTTGGTGGCAATATAACCGCCAACGGCTCGGTGTCGAACGTTCTGTTTGGCGCCGATGGTGGCTATGTTCAATCGTTCACCACCGATATTGGCGGTACCGATTATACCTTCAGTTACGACGGCAGCACGATAACCGTTCCGGCGGCCCTGGCGGCCACCGTGGTGGTCAGCGGCAGTACGGTCGAACTGGGCACCGACGACGGTTTCGCCTATGGCACTTTCACCTTCAATTTTGCCGATGGCTCCTACACCCTTAGCGCGCCGAATGGACTGGCGCCCTCGGTGTTCGATTTCGACTACACCATTGTCGACGGCGACGGCGATACGACCTCGGCCAATGCAACGATTAACATTATCGACGATGCGCCCGACGCCAGGGACGACCTGCACTCTTCGAATGCGTTCGAAGTGGCGGCGGGTAACGTGGTGACCGCCCTGGGCACCGATGGCGGCCCGCAGTTCGGCGTCAACCTGTCGCCCTTCACGACGCAGGGCGGCGGCGTCGACAAGGTCGTCGATAACGCCGTGGTTACCGAGTTTACCTACAAGGGAACCACGATC
>CAMYON010000014.1 GCA_947260025.1 uncultured Gammaproteobacteria bacterium | reverse complement strand
TAGAGAGAATACCAATGGCAATCGAATATATCAAGAAGGCGGCGAAGACGTCGGCAACCGGTGAAGACAATACCCGCGACATCGTAGTCAAAATGCTGAAGGAGATTGAAGCGGGTGGCGAAGAAAAAGCGCTGGAATACGCCAAACAGCTGGACGGCTGGGAAGGCGGCAACCCGGTTATGACGCGCGAGCAAATCGATGCCGCTATTGCCAAAGTTTCTCAACAGGAAAAAGATGACATCAAGTTTGCCTACGATCGTGTCAGCAGATTTGCCCAGCATCAGCGCGATAGCATGGTCGAGTTTGAAACCGAACTGAGCCCGGGCCTGTTTGCCGGTCAGAAGCTGATTCCGATGACCACCGCAGGTTGTTATGTTCCTGGCGGACGCTATGCTCATATCGCGTCGGCAATCATGAGTGTTGCGACGGCCAAGGTAGCTGGCGTCGAAAATGTTGTCGCCTGCTCGGTACCCCACGGCGATGAAGGTATTCACCCGGCGATCGTCTACGCGATGGACCTGTCCGGGGCGGATACGATTCTGGCGATGGGTGGCGTTCAGGGCATAGCCGCCATGGCATTCGGACTGTTTACCGGAAGCCCGGCCGATATCCTGGTGGGCCCCGGAAACCGTTTCGTTGCTGAAGCCAAGCGCCTGTTGTTCGGTCGCGTGGGTATCGACGTGTTTGCCGGACCGACCGAAATCGCGATCATTGCCGATGAAACCGCCGACCCCGAAATCGTCGCCAGCGACCTGGCAGGGCAGGCAGAACACGGCCCGGATTCTCCCGCCTGGCTGTTTACCGAGTCCCGCGAACTGGCGCAGAAGGTCATCGATGTCATGCCGAAGCACATCGATACGCTGCCCCAGGTTCAGCGCGAAGCGGCCACCGCCGCCTGGCGCGACTACGGTGAAGTCATCCTCTGCGACACCCGCGAGGAAGTTGCCCAGATCAGCGATCAATATGCAGGCGAGCACCTCGAAGTCCAGGCCAAAGACCTGGATTGGTGGCTCGGCCGGCTGAAGAACTACGGTTCCCTCTTTATTGGTGAAGAGGCCACGGTTGCTTTCGGGGACAAGTGTTCGGGCACCAATCATATTCTTCCAACCAAAGGTGCCGGGCGCTACACCGGTGGTTTGAGTGCCGCCAAATTCATCAAGGTGGTTACCTATCAACGCCAAACCCGCGAAGCGACCCGCGAAGTGGGAGCGGCCTGTGCACGGATTGCGCGCAGCGAGGGCATGGAAGGCCACGCCCGGGCCGGTGATATTCGCCTGGCGAAATATTTCCCCGATGAAACTTTCAACCTGGGCCAACTGCGTTAATCCCGGGCATTTCGACAGGCGCATCGAGTAGACAGGTGCTTGACAACATCCGACAACTTTTCGACCTGAGCGGAAGGGTTGCGCTGTGTACCGGAGGCAGCTCCGGCATCGGCCAACGCATGGCGCTGGCGCTTTCGCAAGCCGGCGCCGATGTTGTGCTGGTGGGTCGAAACGAGGCTGCTCTGGCCAAGGCGATGGAGCAGATAAAAACCGAGGGTGGTGGCCGCAGCGAGACAATTGCGGCCGATCTACTCGATCGCTCGACCCTCCGCGATGTCGTTGCCGAGGCTTCGGCGGCGTTCGGCGCGCCGGATATATTGATCAATGCGGCCGGTATCAATCTGCGTGAACCCTGGGATGAAATTAGCGAAGCCAGCTGGCAGCAGACGCTAGATATCAATTTGTCTACCCCGTTCTTTCTGGCACGGCATTGTATTCCCGGAATGAAAAAAAAAGGTCGGGGCAACATCATTAACGTCGCCTCACTGCAATCTTTTCGCGCCTTCGCCAACAGCATTGCCTACGGTGCCTCCAAGGGCGGGATTGCGCAACTGACGCGGGCCATGACTGAAGCCTGGTCGCCGTTCGGCATCGTCACTAATGCCGTCGCGCCGGGCTTTTTCCCGACCGAGCTGACCCGCAAGGTCTACGAAAATCCTGAGTTACTGGCGCACAATGCAGGCATGACCGCGATTGGTCGAAACGGTGAGTTATCCGACCTGGACGGCGTCACCGTCTTCCTGGCGTCGGCGGCTGCCAACTACATCACCGGACAGATTATCGCTGTTGACGGTGGGTTTACCGCAAAGTAGAGGTAAATCCGGATATTTCACCAGTCGGACTCGAGCCTATTCACAACAGATTGATTAGTTTTATTTAAATGCTTTATTCGAAACCAAAAATCAGAGTACATTTAGTAATCGGCTCGAGTCCTATCCCGGCGCTGACTTGTCCAGATGCGCCTGAACTTGGCCTTCCTTCGAGCCATAGCTATGGTTATGGCTCTCAGTCCAGCCCGGCGTCCAGACGCATCTGTCCTGCGTCATCGCTCGGGATACTGGTAAAATACCCGGATTAGCTATGAAGGCACTGGTTTATACCTCACCCATGGAGCTCGAGTATCGGGACGAACCCGACCCGATGCCGGAAGCGGGCGAAGCGCTCATCCGCGTCGAAGCCAGCGGCATCTGCGGCTCCGATATGCACGCCTATTACGGCCATGACGAACGGCGCCCGGCACCGCTCATTCTCGGTCACGAAGTGAGTGGCGAAGTCGTCAGCGGCAGCCGCAAGGGGCAGCGGGTAGTGGTTAACCCGTTGGTCACCTGTGGCCAGTGCGACGACTGTCTTAGCGGTCGGGCTAATCTGTGTCGCTCGCGCCAGATTATCAGTATGCAACCCCGGCAGGGCGCGTTTTCCGAGTTGCTGAGAATGCCAGAACGTAACCTGGTCACTCTTCCCGATGACATGAGCTATGCCCATGCCGCCCTGACCGAGCCAGTCGCCACGGCGATGCACGCTGTACTGGAAGGCGAAAGACTGGGTCGGCGACCCATGGCAGATTCACGAGTGCTGGTCCTCGGCGGCGGCGCAATCGGTATTTCGGTGGCGTTGATCCTCTACAGTCACGGCTGCCGTAATATTCGTCTCGGCGAAACCAATCAACTCCGCCGCCAGACCGTCGAGCGAACCGGTTCATGTGAAGTCTATGATCCGCTCAACGATCCGGCGCCCGAGGCCGATAGCTGGGACATCGTCATCGATGCGGTGGGTGGCGCCGCCACGCGCGAAGCGTCGTCGAAGGCGGTCAAGCCTGGCGGGGTCGTGGTTCATATCGGTTTGATGGATAACAACGGCGGACTCGACGTGCGTAAGTTCACCCTGCAGGAAGTTACCTTCATCGGTTGTTACACCTACACCATGGTGGATGTCAGGGCCACGGTAAACGCGTTGTATTCGGGTGCCCTGGGTTCCCTGGACTGGATAGAGCAGCGTCCGCTCAGCGAAGGTGCGGCAGCGTTTGCCGATCTGGCGGCGGGTAACACGCCTGCGGCCAAGATTGTATTGATACCGAACCGAACCTGACACTCGGAAATTCGAGTTCGGCGTTACGCTCTTCTAGTTCCTGCAATTTTCTTAGTCTGGAGACTGCCCCGTTTTGACCTTGATGACTGCCTCGTGCCAGTCGGCCAGCAGCAGGTTGCGTTGGTGGGAGTCCATGGTCGGATCGAATTCGCGTTCCGCCTGCCAACGGGCCGAGATGTCTTCCAGCGAAGCGAACAGGCCGACCTGTAGCCCTGCAAGATAAGCGGCGCCGAGCGCGGTGGTTTCGGTTTCCACCGGCCTTTCAACGATGATGTCGAGCATGTCGGCAAGAAACCCGCACAGCCAGTCGTTCTGCACCATGCCGCCATCGACCCGCAGACGCGTTGGCTCGAGGCCGTCGCGGCGCTTGGCCTCGAGCAGGTCGAAGGTTTGATAGCACACCGATTCCAGCGTGGCGCGCACCAGCTCCGCGACCCCGGTATCGCGCGTGATGCCGAAGATGGCGCCGCGCGCGTCGGGGTCCCAGTGCGGCGCACCCAGCCCGGTAAACGCGGGTACCAGGTAAACGCCCATGTTCGAATCCAGCGATGCCGCCAGGGCTTCGGTTTCCTGGGCGGTATCGATGATGCCGATGCCATCGCGCAGCCATTGCACCGCCGCGCCGGCGACAAAAATCGAGCCTTCGAGCGCGTAAGTCGTTTTGCCGTTCAGTCGGTAACCGACCGTGGTTAGTAACCGGTTACCGGAAGTCAGCGCCTGTTCGCCGGTGTTCAAAATCATGAAACAGCCGGTACCGTAAGTGCTCTTGATCATGCCGGGTTCGAAACAGGCCTGGCCTATCAGCGCCGCCTGCTGGTCGCCGGCGACGCCGGCAATCGGTATTTCGGCATCCAGCAGGGCCTTGCTGGTATTTCCGTAATCGGCGGCACAGTCGCGTACTTCGGGTAACAGCGAGTCGGGTATTGCCAGCAAGTCGAGCAGCTCTTTGTCCCATTGCTGTTGGTGAATGTTGAACATCAGCGTGCGCGATGCGTTGGTGGCATCGGTGGCGTGTACCTTGCCACCGGTCAGGCGCCAGATCAGGAAGCAGTCGATGGTACCAAAGGCGAGTTCGCCCTTGTCGGCTCGTGCTCGGGCTCCGCTGACGTTATCGAGAATCCAGTTGACCTTGGTACCCGAAAAATAGGGATCGAGCAGCAGGCCGGTCTTGTCGGTCACCATCGACTCGAGACCCTGGTCACGCAGCGAGTCGCAGTAGCTCGCGGTGCGACGATCCTGCCAGACGATAGCGTGATACACCGGTTCACCGCTGGAGCGGTCCCAGACCACTGTGGTCTCGCGTTGATTGGTGATGCCGATAGCGGCAATGTCGCGCCCGTCAGCCCGTGCTTTTGCTAGCGCCTCGCGCACCACGGCCAGCGTCGTTACCCAGATCTCCTCGGCGTTGTGTTCGACCCAGCCGTCCCTTGGAAAATGCTGGGTAAACTCTTTTTGCGCGGTAAACGCCGCATGGCCGTTTTCATCGAACAGCATGGCGCGTGAACTGGTCGTGCCCTGGTCGATGCTAAGAATATACTGGCTCATCTAGCTCCCCCCAATCATTCAGTTGTAATTCTGGGTCAGAGTAAAAACTCGACAAGTTTTTACTCTGACCCAGAATTGTTCAGGTCGAATCGTCTTTTTCGGACGAAGCGAAGTATTCATCGAAACGTTTCTTGCCGTCGTCGCCAAACAGTTTTTCGCAGGCTTCGAACAGCCCGGCCGATTGACGCAGCTTGGCTCGCGGTACTAGCAGCTCGATCTTGGAGCGCCGCCTGAGATAGTCCTCGAGCTTTACAATCATTTCGTGTTTGGCGAGGTAATCGATCTCGCAGCGGCGGATACCGGTATTGTCGATCATCGTATCGCGCAACCCGGGATTCTGTTCGATCGCATCGAGCATGGTATTGGCATTTGCCCCGTAACGTCGCCACAGGCGTTCGCTCAGAACCTCATCGGTGTCCCGGGCTACTATCTGCTCGAGTCCGAGTGCCCGGGCACGCTCGAAATAGGCCTCGCGTTCGCGCCGTCCCGGTTCCCCATACCACTTGCCTGTCGGCCTCGAAACCTCCAGGCCGAGCCGTGAAACGCAATCACTGATCTCGTCGCCAACGTTGATACAGTCGGTCAGCTTGCCACCGAATATGCTGATATGACTTTTTTCGGTATCCATTTCAATCACGTGCTTACGCGATACTTGCCGCACGTCGGTCGAGGCATCGCTGGTTTTACGGATAGCCAGCGGGCGCACGCCACAGCGCTCGGCTATGATATCGCTTCGGGTTAGCGGCGGGGACAAGTCGAGGCGCGCGTTGATATTCGATAACACGAAATCGCGGTCATCATCGGTTACCTGCGTCATGGGATCTTCGACCGCGGTGTCGGTGGTGCCGATACAGGTTCGGTTCGCCATCGGGATGGCAAAGAACAGGCGCTCGTCGTCGGCAAAAAATGCCAGCACGCGATGTGTCTCCGCGATGCGCGGCACCAGCAGGTGTATTCCCTTCGACAACAGGTGCCGGTGCTCGGTATCGATGCCGGTGAGCTCGTTGTGCCGGTCGACGTAGGCACCCGCCGCGTTGATCAATACCCGTGCGCGAATACTGAAACGATCGCCGCTGACCTGGTCCTCGACCTGGGTAGTCCAATATCCGCTCGAATCCCGCGTCGCGCCCTCCGAGGCCACGTAGTTTGCCGCAACGCAGCCTTTGTCCATTGCGCTGCGCACGAAGTTGAAGACGAAGCGGGCATCGTTGTCGTGCAGAAAAGCATCAGAGTACTCGACGCCAGCCGTGCTGATATACGTGTTCACCAGCGGCTCGAGTCGTTTGATCTGTTTCAGGCTGAGCAGTTTAGGGATTCGCGTTTTGCCGCGGCCAAGCAGCCAGTAAAGCCAGGTGCTGGCCAGGATAACCAGCGGATGAAAGCGAAACTGCCGATTTATGGTCAGTAAAAAGCGAATCTCCTTGACCGTGGACGGAAAACTATCGAGTAACTCGTTGCGGGATTTACACAGCCCGGCAACCAGTCCGAACTCGTAGCCTTCCATGTACTTGATTCCGCCCCATACCAGGTTGGAAGACTGCTGGCTGGTGAAACCGGCGAAATCGCGCGCGTCGATCAATGCAACTTTGACTCCGCGTGCCGCCAGCGCGGCGGCCGAGACCGAGCCGTTGATGCCGCCACCGACAATGAGCACATCGAAATCTTCGTTTCCGAGCCGGTCTATGTTGGTATTGCGCAGATCCATTTGTTTTTCAACTTGATAACGAGCGGCTGATTGCTGGTTTTAGCTCAAACCTTCCTGAAGACGAAGACAAACCAGCCGATTGCAAGCGCCAGGGCACCCCAAAGCGGTGTTCCGATAAAGGCCAGCCAACCCAGATGAATAAAGCCGGTGCCTAGCCACGATAGGAACAGCCGGTCACCGCGGGTGGTATCGATACCAAACACGCCGCGCCGCGGATTGCCGCCCGGGCTGAATTTTTCCCAGACGCCCATAGTGATGATAGAACAGACGATTACGATAAAGAACGCGGCCGTGGGCCAGGTCCATGCCATCCAGGATAAATCCATCATGACTTTGCCACCGTATCAAACCCGGCCAAGGGCGAAGCCCTTGGCGATATAATTGCGCACGAAATAAATCACGATCGCACCCGGTATGATCGTTAACGAGCCGGCGGCCGCCAGCAGTCCAAGCTCGTAGCCCGAGGTACTCGCGGTTCGCGTCATCGTCGCCGCTATCGGCTTGGCGTCGACCGACGTCAGGGTTTTCGCCAGCAGTAATTCCACCCATGAATACATAAAACAGAAAAATGCCGCGACCCCGATACCAGCGGCGATGGTGGGAATAAAGATACGAAGAAAAAACCGCCAGAAAGAGTAGCCGTCAAGATAGGCGGTTTCATCGAGTTCCTTGGGGATACCCGACATGAATCCCTCTAGAATCCAGACTGCGAGCGGAATATTGAACAAACAATGCGCCAGTGCAACCGCAAAATGGGTATCGAATAATTCGATCGCCGAGTAAAGCTGAAAAAACGGCAGCGCGAAAACGGCCGGTGGCGCCATGCGATTGGTCAATAACCAAAAGAACAGATGCTTGTCGCCAAGAAAGCGATAACGCGAAAACGCATAGGCAGCGGGCAGGGCGACCGAGACCGAAATCACGGTGTTGATCACGACGTAGATCAACGAGTTGATATAGCCGTTGTACCAGGTCGGATCGGTAAATATCTTGGCGTAATTAGCCAACGTGAACTGCTGCGGGAAAAAGGAAAACCCGCCGAGTATCTCGTTGGTGGTTTTGAATGACATGGTCAGCAGGCCGTAGATCGGCAACATCAGGAACAGGATATACAGGGTCGGCAGAATCCACTTTTTATTCATAACGTCACTGCGCCTCGTTACGCATCATGAGGGTATAAAAAACCCAGCAAATGAGTAATACCACCAAGAAATATATCAGCGACATCGCCGCCGCCGGACCGAGATCGAACTGCCCGAGAGCTATCTTGACCAGGTCGATCGACAGAAAGGTGGTGGTATTGCCAGGTCCCCCACCGGTGAGTACGAACGGTTCGGTGTAAATCATGAAGCTGTCCATGAAACGCAACAGTATCGCAATAGTTAGCACGCGCTTCATTTTCGGTAGCTGGATGTAGCGAAAGACCGCCCAACCGCTGGCACCATCGATGCGAGCTGCCTGGTAGTAGGCATCTGGAATCGAACATAGCCCGGCATAGCACAGTAGTACGATGAGCGAAGTCCAGTGCCAGACATCCATCACTACGGTCGTCATCCAGGCCGAGACAGGTTGCTGGGTAAAGTTGTAATCGAATCCCATCGAGTTCAGTGAGTATCCGAGCAGCCCGATGTCGGGCAGCGCAAATATGTTCCACATTGCCCCGACCACGTTCCACGGGATCAATAGGGGTAGCGCCATCAAAACCAGACAGACCGAAACCCAGGGGCCTTTGCGCGGCATCGACAGCGCTACGGCGATGCCGAGCGGAACCTCGATCGCCAGAATCATGCTGGTAAACAGCAGTTGTCGCATGAGCGAGGCGTGGAAACGTTCGGAACGTAGCACTTGTTCGAACCAGGTAACGCCCTCCCAGAAAAAAACGTTATTGCCGAAGGTTTCCTGTAACGAGTAATTGACTACCGTCATCAACGGAATGAAAGCGTTGAACGCAACCAGCAGGAGTACTGGCGCCACCAGCCACCAGGCTTTCTGGTTTGTCGATTTACGCATCGCCAGCCTCCACCGCCCAATCGTTACAGTAAATTCGAAGATTATCGGGATCGAAGCTAATCATCGGGCTTTCTGCGGGTATTGGCTCATCTTCACCGACCAGCATTTTGATCTGCTCGCTCTCGTGTCTGACTGTCACGACCTGATAGCGACCGAGGTCCTCGATCTTTTCGATGGCAACCGGGATGCCGTCATCGCTAAAATTAACGAACTCCGGCCGAATACCGATCTCGAGCTTGCCGCTCAGATCGGTATCGGCTGGATAACCCGAGGAGAGCAGGTTATTCGCAAAAACCGGTTGCCCATTTTCGATACTGCAGGGCAGAACATTCATGCCGGGGGATCCGATGAAATAGCCAACGAAAGTGTGCCTGGGCCGGCTGAACAATTCTACCGGGGTGCCAACCTGGACCACGGTGCCATCGTGCATAACGACAACCTTATCGGCAAACGTCAGCGCTTCGACCTGGTCATGGGTGACATAAATCATCGTAACACCGAGCTGTTGGTGAAGTTCCTTGAGCTTGGAACGCAACTGCCATTTCAGGTGAGGATCGATTACCGTCAACGGCTCGTCAAACAGGATCGCGTTGACGTCCTCGCGCACCAGTCCGCGGCCCAGCGAAATTTTTTGCTTGCCATCGGCGGTTAGCCCGGCCGCGCGCTGATCTAATCGGTCCGACAAATCCAGCATCTCGGCAATTTCGGTGACTCTTTCTTTGACGCGGGCCTCCGGCGTCTGCCGGTTTCGCAATGGAAACGCCAGGTTATCGAACACGGTCATGGTGTCGTACACCACCGGGAACTGGAAAACCTGTGCGATGTGTCGTTCCGCGGTGGGCAGGCGGGTGACGTCACTATGGTTAAACAAGATTGAACCTTCGGACGGCGTCAGTAAGCCGGAAATAACATTGAGCAGGGTAGTTTTGCCGCAACCGGAAGGTCCCAGCAGGGCGTAAGCCCCGCCGTTTTCCCAGACCTGGTTGACTTCCTTGATCGCGTATTCCAGGGGCTGCCCTGCCGGCTGCGGGTAGGCGTGGCGTACATCCTTAAATTCGATTCGAGACATGCTACACCCCGGCGTCGATTAATTGTTCGTTGGCATCGAAGTAGAAACAGCGCTCGGCGTCGAAGAAAAAAGCGGCACTTTGACCAAATCCGAAGCTGTGTACGCCATGGGCCTCGCTGACCCAGTTGTTGCCTTCGATATTGACGCGAATGATGCTTTCCGATCCGCTGATTTCGGCGATCTGAACCTGTCCATTTACTTTGACCCCGCCGAACTCGGGCGACAAGTGGTGGGGTCTTAATCCGATCTTGTATTGGCCGTCGGGCATGCCGGCGAGCTTCGAAGGAACATTCCAGCTGACCGTATCATTCAGGTAAGCGGTATTTCCGCGCTTTTCGATAGCAGCGATATTGACCGGAGGGTCCGAGAACACCCGCGCCGATTCCAGGTTCCTGGGATGCCGATAAATTGTCGAGGTTTGCCCAAACTGGACCACCCGGCCTTCGTTAAGTGTGGCAGTGTATCCACCCAGCATCAGGGCTTCGAGCGGTTCGCTGGTGGCGTAGACCACGGTTGCCCCGGTGTCGGCGAACATGCGTGGTAACTCGTCGCGTAATTCCTCGCGCAGCTTGTAGTCGAGGTTGGCGAGCGGCTCGTCGAGTAGTACGAGTTCGGCCCCTTTCACCAGCGCGCGTGCGAGAGCTGTCCGTTGCTGTTGGCCACCCGAGAGTTCGCTGGGAAGCCGATCCAGCATCGGTGTCAGTTTCAGCAGATCGGCAAAGCGCCGCACTTTTTCTTCGATTTCGTTTCGGGGTAAGCCGGCCACTTTCAGCGGCGAGGCGATATTGTCATAGACGCTGAAGCTGGGGTAATTGATAAATGCCTGGTACACCATCGCGACACTGCGTTTCTGTACCGGTATGCCGGTAACACTTTCTCCGTTGACTCGAAGTTCGCCGGTAGTGGGTTTTTCGAGGCCAGCCATTAATCGCATCAGGGTCGTTTTTCCGCTGAGCGTGGTACCGAGCAGAATATTGAACTGGCCTGCTTCCAGCGACAGGTCGGTTGCATAAATATGCGTTTCGGCGCCTACCCGGAGCGAGATATTGTGCATCTCGATCGTCATTTACGCTTGCCCAATGGACGCTGCCTGCACTTTGGGAGGGGTAACGACTTCGAGTTGTACTCCGTGCTGCTGGCAAAGCGCCACCGCGTCATCCGGGATGCCTGCATCGGTTACTAGCGTCTCAATGTCTGACAGGTCTCCGATGCGTATTGGTGCCCGGCGCTCGAACTTTAGCGAGTCGGTCACCAGGATCACCGAGCGGGCGTGGGCAATAATAGCCCGGGTTACCCGGACTTCTTTCAGGTCGAAATCAAATAGCTCGCCTTCGTTGTCGATTGCCGAACAACCTATAATGGCGTAGTCCACCTTGAAGTTATCGATAAACTCTTCGGCGCTTGAGCCGACAATGCCGCCGTCGCTGCGCCGAACCGCGCCTCCAGTAATCATTACCTCGAGGCCCGGAACGGGCCACAGCATACTGGCAACGTTGATATTGTTGGTTATAACCAGCATTCCCTTGTGCCGATCTAGGTATTCCGCAACACGTTCGGTGGTAGTGCCGATATTGATGAACAGCGATGAGTTATTGGGTAACAGTTCAGCCGCGCGTCGAGCAATATCGGATTTCTCCTCGGCCATGAGGATCTTGCGGGCTCCGTAACCGAGGTTTTCCACGTTGTCCTTGACGACTGCACCGCCGTGGACTCGCTGCAGCAGCTGCAGCTCGTACAACTGATTCAGATCGCGGCGAATAGTTTGCGGCGTAACCTCCAAGTGGCTGGATAGTTGATCCACCTGCACCGATCCATGTTCCCGGATGTAATCGAGAATCAGGTGCTGCCGTCTGCTGATTTCAATGTTCATCAATATTCTCGCCACCGGGTCACCTGCCTTGATAGCCGGGGCCCTGCTGCTGCAGGACCCCGGTATCAGGCCACCTTTATTTTGAGGCGCCAGGCCTTTAATTAGTCCAGCGTTTGATCAGCTCGTCGTAATTAACGGTTTCGCCCTTCGGCTTTTCGTTAACCTTGGCTTTTGGTGAGCCTGGTTGATTCAGCCAGTATGAAGCATCCTTTTCCTCATTCAGGCGCGGACCGCAGCCGCCGTAGGTGCCGGCTTTTTGATCCGCAGATTGCATCCGTGACATGACCAGGTCCATTTCACCGGCCAGGCGATCCATGGCCTGTTGCGGGGTGAAGGCGCCCGAGTTCACGTCCCCGATTTGCTGCCACCAAATCTGCGCCAGCTTAGGATAGTCAGGCACGTTGACGCCTGTTGGCGACCACAGAACTCGATCGGGTGAGCGGTAAAACTCGACCAGGCCTCCGAGCTTCGGAGCGCGATCGGTAAATGACTGATGATTGATCGAGCTGTCGCGAATAAAGGTCAGGCCAACATGGCTCTTCTTGACGTCAACGGTTTTTGAAACCACGAACTGGGCGTATAGCCAGGCTGCCTTGCGACGATCCACCGGAGTCGATTTGAACAGTGTCCATGATCCCGCGTCCTGGTAGCCGAGTTTCTGGCCTTTTACCCAGTAGGGTCCATGGGGTGAGGGTGCCATCCGCCATAACGGGTTACCATCGCCATCGACGGTATTGTTACCGGCGCTCTTCGGCGCCACCATGGATGCGGTGAACGCGGTGTACCAGAAGATTTGCTGAGCCACATTGCCCTGCGAGAGTGCCGGTAAAGACTGGTAGAAGTCATAGCTGGCGGCGCCTGGAGGCGCGTACTTGCGTAACCATTCATCCCATTTACGAATTGCGTAGACGGCCGCCGGGCCGTTGGCAGCCCCGCCACGCGTTACCGACGCGCCGACAGGATTACAGGTACCTGGTTCCATACGGATACCCCATTCGTCGACGGGCACGCCGTTCGGTAAGCCCTTACTGCCGGCGCCGGCCATCGACAGCCAGGCATCGGTCATGCGCCAGCCGAGGTCGGGCGCACGTTTGCCGTAGTCCATATGGCCGTAAACCGTAACGCCGTCGATTTCCTTGACGTGTACCGAGAAGAACTCGGCGATATCCTCGTAGGCTGACCAGTTGACCGGAACGCCCAGATCGTAGCCGTACATGCTTTTGAATTTCTGTTTCAGATCGGCGCGATCGAACCAGTCCTTCCTGAACCAGTAAAGATTGGCGAATTGTTGATCGGGCAACTGATACAGTTTGCCGTCAGGCCCGGTGGTAAACGACTTACCGATGAAATCATCGACGTCGAGCATCGGGTTGGTGACGTCCTTGCCTTCGCCCGCCATCCAGTCAGAAAGGTTGATGGCCAGCTGCAGGCGCGAGTGGGTGCCGATCAGGTCTGAATCGTTGATATAGGCGTCGTACAGATTTCGGTTGGTCTGCATCTGGGTCTGAACCGCTTGTACCACTTCGCCCTCACCGAGCAACTGGTGGTTGACCTTGATTCCGGTAATTTCCTCGAACGCCCTGGTGAGTGTCTTGGATTCGTATTCATGGGTTGGAATGGTTTCTGATAATACGTTGATCTCCATTCCCTTGAACGGTTTGGCCGCATTGATAAACCATTCCATTTCTTTCATCTGGTCCGACTTGGACAGCGATGAGGGCTGGAATTCGTTGTTTACCCAATTTTCGGCTTCTGCCATGCCGGCATAGGCCGATTGCGTGCATAAGGCGGCAACCGCGGCTAACAGCGCGAGCTTCTTGAACATGATTGTTCCTCCGTAATTTATGTTTATTAGTTACATCGACAAGCCCGGTGAATCTACGCTTTGATTTTCAGTTTGTCAAATAATCCTTTTCGTATTGTTCGAAATAATGTTCATTTAATTGATTTTTTTTCGTTTCGGATGAAAACTAATCCATGGTTTTCACCCGTAAATGCACTATCCATTGATGTTTCAAGCCTTTATGATCTGAATATGTCGAATACCAAACATCTACTGATTGTTGCGCACAACCCGTCGCCCAATACGCAAAAACTGGTGGAGGCCACTTTGCGTGGTGCCCGCCACGAGGATATCGAAGGCGTTAGCGTAAAGTATATTCCGCCGCTGCAGGCAGTTGCCGACGACGTGCTCTGGGCGGACGCGATCATACTCGGCACGACCGAGAATTTCGGTTACATGAGCGGCGCCCTGAAGGATTTTTTCGACCGAATTTACTATCCCTGCCTGGAGCGGACCGAGGCGATGCCTTATGCCGCCTACATTCGAGCCGGGCTCGACGGCACGGGTACGAAAATAGCGATCGGCAAGATAACGACGGGATTGAAATGGAAGCCGGTGCAGGAACCGATGATTCTGCACGGCGAGTATCGATCGGAGTTCGAGCAGCAGTGCGAAGAGCTGGGCATGCTGCTGGCCGCCAGCCTGGAATCGGGAATCATCTAGCTCGAAGCGAAGCGGTTAGCCGCGTGCGTGCGCTTGTAGCGGCAGAGGCTTTACGTGGTCTTTCGATTCGGCGAACCATCGCACAAGGCTTCGCGTCGCGACAGGAATCTAATAATATGCCGTTCTACAAGATCCCCGTTTGCACGGGGATGACACTTAAACTGGGAGATTTGAATGACAAATTTCGAAGGTAAAAAAGCAATCGTGCTGGGCGGTACCTCGGGTATCGGTCTCGCGACAACCGAGATGCTGCGCGACGGCGGCGCTGAAGTAATCGCCGGCGGCCGCAGCGAGCGCGAAATCGACGGAGTCGAATGCGTACAGGTCGACGTGCTGGATCGCGCCGCGCTGAGCGACCTGTTCGAGAAAAACCACGGCTTCGACTATCTCGTCAATGCCGCCACTGGCGGGCCGCGCGCGATCGGTCCTTTCCTGGAAATGGACCTCGATGGATTTCAAGGCTCTTTCGCGAAACTCTGGGGCTATGTCAACAGCGTGCGTCTCGGCGTACCGCATATGTCATCGGGCGGTGCGGCGGTGTTGTTCAGCGGATACCCCGCGCGCAAGTATCGCCCGGGCACGCTCGCCATCGGTAGCGTGGGCGGTTCGGTCGAGGCATTTATTCACCTGGTTGCCAATGAAATCAGCCCGGTGCGGATCAACGGCGTTTGCCCTGGGCTGATCGACACCCCGATGTCGCCGCTCGAGGGTGACGAACGACGGGAGTATTACGAAAAGGGCACTGCGGGTCACTTGATTCCGCGTGCCGGCACCTCGGAAGAATGCGCCAGCGCCGCGATTTTCCTGCTCGAGAACGAATTCGTTACCGGCACGATTGTCGATGTCGACGGTGGTGCCATCGCCACATGAGCCTCGACAAGATAAGTCAGCTGCTGACCGGGGATACGCCGGGGCGTAGCACCGAGCTGACCTGGTTTCGTATCGGCCCGCAAAACGCCGCGAAAAAAGTATACCTGCAGGCGGCGCTGCACGCGGATGAACAGCCCGGCATCCTGATTCTGCATCACCTGCTGCAGCTGTTAAGTGCTGCCGATGCCGCGGGCGAGCTCGAGGCGCAATTCGTGCTGTTCCCGATGGTTAATCCGCTCGGCATGGGCGACATCGAGTTCGGTCAGCATCAGGGCCGCTACAATCGCGGCACCGGGATCAACCACAACCGCGGCTGGCCGGCGTTATACGATGCGCTCGGCGCCGGCCTTGTAGATAGACTGGGGACGGATCCGGTGGAGAACGTGAGCCTGGTGCGTGCGGCCTTACGCGACTGGGTTGAGGCCCTGCCGAGGATCACCGCGCTCGAGCAGTGGCGCCAGTGCGTCATGCGCGAGGCCTGCAGCGCCGATTACGTGTTCGACGTGCACTGCGACGACGATTCGCTGATGCATATCTTTTCGATCCCGCAGCTGGAGCAAGACATACAGCGACTCGCCGACTGGATTGGCGCCGCCGCCACGCTGCTGGCCGAAGACAGTGGCGGTGGATCGTTCGACGAAGTCTGGCCGGCCCTGTGGTTGCGGCTCGCGCGCGAGTGCCCCGATAAACCGCTGCCGCTGCCGGTAGTGTCCTGTACGCTGGAATATCGCGGCCAGTTCGACACGTTCGATGCCCTGAACCGCCAGGATGCGGAAAACCTGTACGGCTATTTCCAGGAAGAAGGCCTGATTACCGGCAAACCGGTCGGCAAAAAAAGCAATGCGCCGACACCGACCGATCTGCGCGCCACCGAGTACCTGCGCGCGCCGCAGGCGGGATTGCTCGCCTATTGCGTCGAGCTCGGCGACGAGGTCAGCAAAGGCGATCGCATCGCTGATCTGATCCTGCTCGACGGTGACGGTGCATTCGTCGAGCGCATCCCGCTGCTCGCGGGCACCACGGGGCGGGTGATTTCACGCGCTTCCACCAAGTACGTCTGGCGCAACGCCAATATTGCCAAGATTGTCGGTAACGATATTCTCGAGTCGCGCGGCGACTACCTGCTCAGCGACTAGCGCTCCTGTTGCGGGCTCCAGTCCTGGTTCGGCAGGTGCTCGTCGGCATGCAGCCAGCTCGGCTTTTCCTCGATAAAACTGTGATTCGTCGGCACCGTTTGTTCCAGATCGTCAAATAGCCCCAGGTGCAGATGGATTTCGTCGGGCTGGCTGTCGATCTCGAATGAAACCGGCGAGCCGCACTGGCCGCAAAAGCTGCGCGTGACGCCGTCCGCGGTGGTGTATTGGCTCGGTTTTGCACCGGTAAAAACGACCTGATCGGGCCTGAAACCCGCAAAGGTCGTCATCACCGAGCCGCTGGCGCGGCGGCAGGATTCACAGTGGCAATGCCCAATCCACTCGGACTCGCCTTCGATTTCGAATTTTACGGCGCCGCAATAGCAATGGCCGCCCAGTTTATGATCGCTCATGACCTGCCTCCTTGCCGAGATGATACGCTAATCCCGTGCCGACGGGTAAGACCGTCATGCTCACGCAAGCGCTGACCAGGTGTTGCGTAACCGCGTCGCGGTCACTTGACGGATGATTTAAGAACGAAGTCTTCGAGCTGCTTGTCGATGCCGAGCACGTGCAGCTTGAGCCACTTGTAAAGAAAATCGGATAGCGAAACTTGCAGCGATTCGTGCATCGTGGGGTCGGTTTCCAGCATTGCTTCCAGTTCGCTGCGAAACCGGTTATGGGCTTCGATATGTGCATCGCGGTGGGGATATTCCAGCAGCTGCATGTAAGTCTCTTCGAGGATGAAATGATGCTCGGCGTAAAGCTTCAGTTGAACCAGGATATCGGGATCGAACGGCACTTCCTTGATTTTGTCGATCAGGTCGAACAGCACCTGGTGTTGCGTGTCCTGCCAGATGATGTCGCTGGTTTTTTGCATGTCGCCCCTGGGTTATGTCGATTCACCATAATGTAAAAACCAAACGGCGGCCTTGATATCGATCAATCGGCATTGGAGCGGGTGACTTTTGGCAGGTTCCGAAAAAACGACAGAAGCGATTCGGAGTTATTGCGAGGCGGGGTTGAAAGACATGATCCCGAGCGTCGTGCTGATCAGCGGTTTGGCGGTTTCCGGATCGTTGTACAGGAACAGCGTGTAGGCATCGGCCTGGTCGTTTCTATGCATCCCCAGCAAGATCGCGCTTTTGTATTCGCTGGAAAACTGCGGATCAATGTCGAAGGCAGCGACTGCGGCCCACTGTGCGTTGAATTTATCCTTTGCTTCGACCTCGCTGAGGGTATTGCTCGACGTGTCGTTATTTGTCGCCAGGTGCTGGGTCAGCGATTCGAACAGCAGCGGGAACAGGTGATTGGGCTCGGGCGCGGCATTGTGCGGATCGTTATACTCGATTTCGATTCGGCCGAGTGGGCGCACGATGAAGCGTAATTCCAGCGCGCCGGATTCATGCCGCATGGCGTGCTCGTATGACAGTATCGGATTCTGCTGGATCGGAACATCGGTAAAGGCCTGCCGTGAATCGACGCGCAAACCGGATTCCGCCAGCAGCTGATCGAAAAGCTGCCGCGATACCGTCTCCGTGGCCGCGACCGCGGAAATGCAAACCGCGAGCAGGCCGGTTAAGAATAAACAGCGCGAGGTTTTCATGACAGGTCCGGGTCCCATTGCTTGAGCATGTCGCGCGCCACCTGGGCCCAGCTTTCTTCGGGGTTCAGGGTCAGGAAATGTTCGAGGTCGCCGATCGCCTTGTCGCGCTGCCCCAGGGCTTCGTAAGTCGACGCGCGATTGAAATAAGCCGCCGGCACGCCGGGTCCGAGTTCGACGCAGCGATTGAAATCGGCCAGTGCGAGGTCGTACTTCTCGGCCTCGAATAACAGGCTGCCGCGATTAAAGTAAGCCGCGACCGAATTCGGATCGATTTCGATTGCACCGTCGAGATCACGCCGGGCCTCGTCGTTACGTCCGAACTGGCGGTAGGCTTGCGCGCGATTGACCAGCAGGATCGCGTCGTGCGGATTGATTTCGATCGCGCGGTTGAGATCGGCCAGCGCCAGACTGGATTGTTGCTGCTGCAGGAACACGCTGGCGCGAATGCTCAGCAGCATAACGTCCTGGGGGTACTTGCCGATTGCCTCGTTGAGCGTTTCAACCGCCAGTTCCGGGCGGCTTTCGTCGAGGTGTTGCAACGCCACCTGAGCCATCTTGTCTGCGCTCAGGCTGGCGTGCGGGTCGGACTGCTTGTGCGCACCCGAAATGGTTGACCTGGGCGGCGATTCGAGAAAGGTTTTCAATTCCTCGCTTGGTTCACCTTCCTCGACTACCGAAACCTTGTCGCTGTCACAGGCAGCGAGCGTGATCGCCAGCATCCCTGCCGTAAACCACCTCGCGGTGTACTGCCGCAATTTCCCTGTATTCACGTCCGGCTTACTGTTGCGCCTTGCTGTAAGCCTTCAGCATCTTGTTCATCAACTCGATATGCTGCGCGTCGTTCAGGCTGCCGGGCTCGGAGACCTTCGACCAGAGTTCGGCGTTGGTCATTTCGCGGTGGCAACCCATGCACAGGCCGGTGCGGTCCATGGCGTCACGCACTTCCTGCGGCAGCGCGCGCGACAGCGGCCAGTGCGAGCCGACGGTCTGCGTTTGCTGGCCGTCCTTGATGATCGTCGACAGATCGAAATCGAGGGCCTCGATCTTCTGGATCTGGATCTGATAGTTCGATGGAATCGGCTTACCGTTACGCTGGTCGATCAAATCCTCGACCACGTTTTCGGTGTAACGCAGCTGGAAAACGCCGCCGGAGATGCCGTAACCCTGGGCCTTCGGGTTGTCATGGCAGCTCTCGCAGGTGCGAGCCTTACGCTGCGCCGAGTGCGGCTGTACCGGCGCCATGTCGATGCCGAGCGGCACGCGCTCCTGGCCGAGCTCCTCTTGCTCGTCGTAGGCCAGCGCGATCTGGTTGTGCGCCACGGTGCTACCGTCGCGAGCGCGCACGGTCCAGATGACCTGGCAGCCCGGCATCAGTGGAGTCACGCGACCCTCGCCGTTGATCCCGAGCACCGGTTCTTCCCAGCGCAGGTAGGAGCGGGTTTCGGAAACCTTGCCCGGGCTCTGGATGCCTTTGACGCCGAGTGGTGATTCGGCGGTCGAGCCATCGGGATTACGCGCCGTACCGGACGCGATCCAGTCGGTATCCATCTTCGGCTTGCCGTTTTTATCCGGGCCGTAGTCGACGTCGACGTGGCAGCCGTAACACTGCGGTACCCAGGAAGCATGGCAGGCGTAACATTCGAGGCTCTCGGCGTGCTTCTTGACACTCGCCATGGCCACCATCGCCTGCGAGTTGCGCCAGGCGTCGTCCTGCGCCAGCTGTTTCAGCAGCGGCACCTTGAAATCGATGCCGGTGGCCGAGTGCATGATGACCTCTTCGCCATCCTTGACCACGTTGCCGTACGGGTTACCGCGGGCGCTCAGCAGGTAACCCTCCTTCTTATCGTAAACCGTGGCGAAGCGCGCGGTTTCGTTGAGCGGGGTTTCCGCCAGTCCGCGCGGCGCATTGCCGATGTTCTGGGCGAATTCCTCGCCGTGACCGAGCGGCAGCTCCCACGGGAACTGTTCAGGCGTGCCGTGGCAGTCCTGGCATTCGACCTCGACCTGCGCCAGCGTGGTGCCCGGGATATTGCCGTCGCCATGCATGTCGATGGTGGTGTGGCAATCCTGGCACAGCAGGCCGCCCTGCGGATTTTCCGGACGACTCTTGATCTGGTGATGCAGGTCGTCGGAAATGAACAGGTAGTTCTTGGTATGCAGTTTCGGCTGCTTGCTGCCGGTGGGGCTATAGGGCGAGCCGTAAGGGAATTCCATCAGGCCCTGGTAGGTCACACCGATGCGCTTGCCGCGGTTGTGGCAGGAGTTACAGGTCTCGACCGGAATACCGGAATAGGTCGTATCGCCCACCGTAACCTTGGATTTGCGCGTGGCCTGGATCTGGTGTGTCAGCATGTGGCCTTTCTGTGCCTTGTCGATGGTCGGATCACCGCCCTCGTAAATGCCCTCGTTGCCGTAGGGGATATGGCAGGACGAGCAGCCCTGTCCGCGGTAATCGCCGCGTTTCTCGCGACCCTTGACCGTGACGTGACAGCGCTGGCACTGCTGGCGCTGGTAGGTGAAGCCGGCCAGCTTCGGATCTTTCTCGATCTCCTCTACGCTGGGCTGCGGGATCTGCTCGAGCGCGGTTGGGAACTGTTCCTGGTGCGCCGACATCATGTCCTTCATGTAGGCCTTGTAGGCATCGGTGCCGACCGATGGAACGGGGCCGTCACCGTCCTTGACCGCGTAGTTGCCCCACGGCACCTTGTGATTCATGACCTCGGGAATACCCCAGGTGTGCAGGTTGCCCTGGATTTTGCCGGCCTCGGTGTTCATCAGCGACTTTTCCAGGCGCTCCTCGTAGCCGGCGTGGCAGGCCGACTGGCCGCAGGTAAATTTATTGATGTCCATCGCGCCCGGGTCGGGGTAAAAGGTTTGTGGCCCGCGCGAGGTAATCAGTGATTGCGGCGAATCCTTGTGTGCCGCTTCGACCGTGGTCGCGGTCGGATCACCGCCGTGACACAGTACACAACCCTCGGGGTCGCCGTGCTGCGCGCTCATCGACTTGATCATGATCATCATCGTGCTGTCATCGGCACGGATGTCTTCGATACCGTTGTGGCAGGAAATACATCCCGAATCCGCCGCCACCGCGTTGCTGGCGTTCAGCACGAAGAGTTGAAAGAAAAGAATTACCCCGATAGTTCTGCAGAATTTATTCATTATTAGGTCCTTGATATAGGCCGTCGATTTTTATTACCCCGTCGGCAAACGTGCACAATTTGCCGATGGGAGCAGGCTACAGGATGCTTTTTGAGGGTTACTTGATCTGTGTCAACTAAGTCCCGCTAGTGGGATTCTGTTTTTCATTTACGGGAGGGATGCACCATCACGGTGCAGATTGCAATATATCTGCGCGCAAGCAGGGCAAGAAAGCGATGCTTCTCCTTAATTCAGGGGAAGCATCGCTCATCAGGTGGATCTATTTAAACCTTGTTGAACTCGCGGCAGGCGGCGTCGAGACCGCGCAAGGTTTCTTCGAGGTCCAGCCCGGTATGTACCGTGGATACGAAACGTCGCACTCCCGGTAGTACGTACTGCCCCTGTTTCATCAGCAGGGTGTCGAGCCTGCGCATCGCGGCCTGGTCGCTGGCGAGCACGTCGGCCTGGTTGCGCGGGGTCTTGTCCATGAACAGGATTTGCCACAGCGAGCCGGTATGTTCGGCAATCGCCGGGATCCTGTGCTGGTCGAGGATCTTCTGGGTTTCGCGACAGAGATCGTCGGCGAAGCCGTTCATTCGATCGTAGACGCCAGGCTTGCCGAGCTCGTCGAGCATCGCCATGGTCGCGGCCGCGGCGACCGGGTTGCCATGTAACGTGCCGTTGAAATAGGTGTAGCCGGCCTCGCCCTTGAGCTTCGGGTCCGACAGGCTGATGACGTCGGCGCGCCCGGCGATGCAGGATAGCGGCCCGCCGCCGCCGACCACCTTGCCGTGGGTCGACAGGTCGGGCTTGACGTCGTACCAGTGCTGCGCACCGCCGTAGCCGAGGCGAAACCCGGTCACGACTTCGTCCATGATAAACAGGATGTCGTACTCGTCGCAGATTTCGCGGATACCGTGCAGGAACTCGGGTTCGGCCGGAATAATGCGCTGTACCGGTTCGGCGAAGATCGCGGCGATATCGGCGTGGTGCTCGGCGACGACCTTGCGCAGGGTTGCCAGGTCGTTGTAAGGGCAGACCAGCATCGTCGATACGGTAGCCTCGGGCTGGCCGTAAGAGTCGGGCGCACCCTGCGGGTAGTTGCCGGTTTCCTTCGGGAAGGTGGAAACGATCGCGTAGTCGTGGTTGCCGTGATAAGCGCCTTCGAACTTGAGAATCTTGTTGCGACCGGTGAACGCGCGCGCCAGCCGCATCGCGTAAGCGGTCGCTTCCGAACCGGTAGTGGCGTAGGCGATCTTCTCGGCGCAGGGGATATCGTTCACCAGGCGCTCGGCGAGCCTCACCGCGACATCGTTCAACGAGCCGAACATGTGCGCGCCGCGATCGAGCTGGGCCTTCGAGGCTTCGACCACGGCCGGATGCGAGTGGCCGAGGATCAGCGCGCCGGCACCGCCGACGTAATCGATATACTCGTTGCCGTCGACATCCCACATGCGCGAGCCCTTGCCGTGCGAGTAAATCAGGCGAATATCGTCGGCCAGCGAGTAGCTGCCGAGGCCGGAGCCCGGTAGTACCCGGTCGGCAATTTCGAAAAGTTCGCGCTGGCTGGCAGCGTCGGAGGGTGTTTTAACTGCGGGTGATGTCATGTCAGAGACTCCGGTTCAATCAATCGCGGCGCGTAGCCACTCGTGTAATTTATAGACAGGCAGTTCGTTGTTGATGCCGCCCTCGGGGTTCAGCACCAGCGGCCCGGGCTTGTAACCGCGCGAGTTCAGGCCGCGCTGGACCTCCTTGACGATATCCAGGTCTTCCTGGAAGGTGGTTTCGCGATCGTTGTCGATGACTTTCTGCAACGTGTCGTCGACTTCGCCGTCGTTGGAGTAGAAACTGCGAAACACGCGCACGTCATCGACCGCAAGCGGCCTCCAGGTGAAGCTGTTGACCACCCCGCCCGGGTAGAACTGTATCGATGTCGCCGGCCACAGGAAAAAGCTGCCGTAATCCGCGCCGCTGGTGTCGTACCAGGCCTCGTCGCTATGCGAAGGTTTGGACGTATGATGCAGCACCTTGATATCGCCGTAGGGCATGATCGAATAGGTGTTCGGATCGATGATGCCCCTGGCAAACGAGGGATGGCAGTTGCTGCAGTGGTAACACTCGTTGTAGTTCTCGACCGCGACGAACCAGTTGCAGCCCTCGTCCGCGGTGTGGTGATAGGCGTACTGGCGCTGCTCTACATCCGGGCACAGCTTGAGCATTTCGTCGCGGATTCCCGGGTAAGTCTCGTCCATGCCAGGGGCTTCCGGATCCAGGTTGATAAACAGGAACCCGAGAAAATTCTCCAGCCTGATTTCGGTCAGGCAAATCCTGGAGGAGTCGAAGCCGGGTACCTTGTTGGCATGCGGTGCTGCTTTCAGCTGACCTTCCATGTCGTAAGACCAGGCATGGTAAGGGCAGACCAGCAATTTTTTGTTGCCGCTGCCTGCGGCCAGTTTGTGACCACGATGCTGGCAGACGTTGTAGAACGCCTTGATCTCGCCTTCGCGGGTATGCGTGATAATGATGTCCTGGTCGTAGATTTCCAGCGTCAGGTAATCGCCGGGCTTGCTAACCTGGCTCGAATGACAGGCCAGCAGCCAGTTCTTGAAAAACACTTCGTCGACAATGCGTCGATACAGATCGCGGTCGGTAAAGTACTTCGCGTCGAGACCCATAAACGGGCCTTTATCTGCAACCACTTTCAGATCAGGATTCGTCATAGATATTTTCCTCCCAACGGGCAGAATGAAAGGCTTCGACGGCTGCGCTTGCCGCGTCGCCGCCGCGCACGATTAGCAGCGCACACAGGGTTTCCAACAGCGCCGCAACTGCCGCGTTGGACTGGAAGAACTGGGGTGTATGCGTTGGCGCTACCAGACCGAGGTCGGCTTCGCGGCACAGGGTAGCGGCGTTCGAGTCGGTGATGCCGATGATTTTCGCACCCTTTTCCTTCGCCTGCAGCACTGCCGCCAGGGTATCTCGTCGGTAAGGCTGGAAAGTCATCGCCACCAGGCAATCGCGCTCATCCATGCGGATAACGTCGTCCGAGGGCAGGCTGCCGTGCCTCGGGGACAGGATAAAGTGATCGAACCCCATGCGTGCGACATACCAGAAGTTATAGGCCAACGGGTAGGCCAGACCGAGACCGAGCACGTAAACCCGTCGCGCATCGATCATCCAGTTGATCGCGCGCTCGAAATCTCCAAGCGACTGTTGGGCAAACATTTTCTCCATATTGTCGAGGCAGGCCTCGGCCATACTGCCGAAGATCGCTGCGCTGCCGCCCTTGCGGTCCAGCTCGCGCAGCCAGGCCACGCGGTCGGGCGACGAGCCGATGCCGCCGCGCACGAAATCTCGAAAGCGCTCACGCAGGGCTTCGTAACCGTCGAAGCCGAGATGGCGCGCCAGGCGCACGAAGCTGTTCGGGTGTACTTCGGCATTGGCGGCGAGCGCGCGCATCGACTGCAGGCCGACCTCGTGCGGATGATCGATCAGGTAACGTGCGCACAATTGCAACTGCGCGGGCAGCGAATCGAATTCATCCAGTAGTTGCTCGAGCACCTCTTCCTGCGACTGTGGTAGACGGCGCTCGGTAGATCGCAGATCAGGGATAGATTGTGACATTTGTGCACTTGATTTATTTAATGGTACAAGTGTATCATCACGCGATCTTTATATGCAATAACAATTTGCGGAGTCAACTCGATGCAAAGCAGGGCGAAAATTGTCATCATCGGCGGCGGCGTTATGGGCTGTTCGCTGGCCTATCATTTATGCAAGGAAGGCGAAACCGACGTGGTACTGCTGGAAAAGGCGGAGCTGACCAGCGGTTCGACCTGGCATGCGGCCGGGCAGATTACGCATTCCGTCAGTCACTACAGCCTTGCCAAGATGGCCGCCTACGGCACCGAGCTTTATCCGCGGCTGGAGGACGAAACCGGCCAGTCCTGCACCTGGCACGGCAGCGGCAGTCTGCGCATCGCCTATACCCAGGACGAGGTCGACTGGATCAAGTACACGCTGTCGGTGGGCAAGGGGCTTGGGCATGAAATGGAAATCGTAGGGCCGGGGCGTATTGCCGAACTGCATCCTTTCTATAATCTCGATGGCGTCAAGGCCGCGCTTTACACGCCGCACGACGGTCACGTCGATCCGGCCGGCGTCGCCTTCGCAATGGCCAAGGGCGCGCGCATGATGGGCGGCAGCGTGATTCGGCAAAACCGCGTTACCGCTATTACCCGCACCGGCGACAGCTTCGTCGTGCATACCGAAAAGGGTGATATCGAGGCGGACAAAGTGGTCAACGCCGGCGGCACTTACGCACGCCAGATCGGAGAATGGGTCGGGCTCGACCTGCCGATCGCGAATATGCTGCACCACTACCTGATTACCGATACCGTGCCCGAATTCGAGGCACTGGAAAAGGAATTACCGGTTATTCGGGACGATTCACAGGTCTCCGGATACGTGCGCATGGAGCAGAAATCCGGCCTGATCGGTATCTATGAAAAAGCCAATGCGGCCTCGGTGTGGGACGACGGTACGCCATGGGAATCGGAGAACGAACTGTTCGAACCCGATTACGATCGCATCATGCCGTGGCTCGAAAACGCGCTCGAGCGCATGCCGATCCTGGCGGACAAGGGTATCAAGAGTGTCGTTCACGGTGCGATCACCCACCCGCCGGACGGCAACATGCTGCTCGGGCCGTCGGGTCTGAAAAATTTCTGGCTGTGCTGCGGTTCGCAGGTTGGCATCGCCTGGGGCCCCGGCGCCGGCAAGTACCTCGCGCAATGGATGGTCCATGGCGCCGCTGACGTGTCGATGCGCAGCTTCGACCCGCGCCGCTTCGGCGCGCGTATCGACGACGATTACCGCATCAACAAGGCGAAGGAAGATTACCTTTTGCGCCATGAGATTCCGTACCCGCATCTCGATCGTCCGGATCTGCGGCCGTCGCATTCCAAGCTGTCGCCGCTTTACGAGGTTCTGAAACACAAGGGAGCCGTCTATGAAGACGTCTACGGTTGGGAGCGACCCTACTGGTACGCGCTCGACGGCACGGAGCAAAAGCACATCGAGAGTTTCCGCCGCAGCGAACTGTTCGACATCGTCGGCAACGAAGTGCGTGGGATGCGTGCGCATGCCGGAATTGCCGACCTGACCGCCTTCGCCAAGGTAGAAATATCGGGTGCCGACGCCGAGACTTACCTCGATCGTGTGCAGTCCAACAAGCTGCCGCAAAAGGTCGGTAGCGTCAGTTTGACCTACCTGACGATGCCGAACGGCCGCATCGAGGGCGAGGCAACCATCGTCAAGCTTGGCGACAATCATTATTACATGGTGTATGCGGCTGCACGCGAGGCCGCACTGCTGAACTGGATGCAGGAAGAAGTGCGCGCAGGCGAGGCGGTCGCGTTCGACAATGTCTCCGAGTCTTATGGCGTCATCATGCTGGCCGGACCCGCGGCACGCAAAATTCTCGCGCACTGCTCCGACGCCGCGCTCGACAACGCTAGCTTCCGCTGGCTGTCGACGCAACACATCACCGTCGCCGGGATCGAGCAGGTACGCGCGCTGCGCGTAACCTACACGGGTGAACTCGGCTGGGAACTGCACGTGCCGATGTCGGGCATGCTCGATGTCTACAGTGCACTGGTGGCGACCCCGCATAGCGAGACCCTGGTCCATATCGGTTCGGCAACCTTAAACTCGGTGCGCATGGAAAAAGCCTATCGCTCGGGTTCGGAAATCACCAATGAGGTCACGATTACCGAGGCCGACGTGTCGCGTTTTTCCCGTGATGACGGTTTCCAGGGAGCGGAGCAGTCTCTCGAGCCGGCGACTCGCTGGGTGCTCGCCTACCTGCGGCTCGACGAACCGGCGACCGACGCGGTGCAGTGTGATCCGCTGGGTTCGGAATCGGTGTGGCACGAGGGCAGACCGGTCGGGCAGATTTCTTCCGGCGGTTACGGTTACGACCAGGGCAGGTACCTGGCCTTTGCCTACATCAAGCCCGAACTCAACCGGGTCGGCAACGAGTTCGAAGTGATGGTCATGGGCGATCCGAGACGCGCGGAAATCGTCGAGCAATGCGTGTATGATCCGCAGAATCTTCTGCCACGCAGCGAAGACTAAAGCCTGTTATTGCGGCGAAAACTAACTAACTGAAGTCATTCCCGCGCAAGCGGGAATCTTGTAAATTAACCTCGATTACGATTACGGCACTATTACGAGATCCCCGCCGGGCCGCGCAGGCTTGCTCGGGGATGACGACTGTCAACAAGGAGAATCCATGGACAACGATTTGTTTGAAAAAGGCCTGGCCAAGCGCAAGGGTACGTTGGGCGCCGAGTATGTCGAGAAGAACCTGGCCGCGGCCGACGACTTCACGCGCCCGTTCCAGGAGGCGATGACCGCCTGGTGCTGGGGCTTCGGCTGGGGCGATGAAGTCATCGAACCGAAAACGCGTTCGATGATGAACCTGGCGATGATCGGCGCGCTCGGCAAGATGCACGAGTGGGAAATCCACTGCCGTGGTGCACTCAACAACGGCGTCAGCAAGGAAGAGATCCGGGCCATTATCCACGTGGTCGGTATCTATTGCGGCGTGCCGCAATCGCTGGAATGCTTTCGCGTTGCGCGCAAGGTGCTGGAAGAGGCGGGCGAGCTATAACAGGTTTTTACGCATCGCCAGGGCGAGCGACTCTGACCCTATATTATCGAGTTCGTCGATTGCGCCCTGCTGATCGGCGGCGGGGCGGTTCTGGCTGAGTTTGTACTTGCACTGGATTTCATCGATGCTGATTTCGACACCGATGATTGCCTTCAGCATCGCGTCGCGGTACTGCGGTTGCCACGGGGTTTCGAAAGCCGATTCGTAGCGGTGGCTCAGGCTGTCGACCAGGCTGGCGAGTTCGCCGGCTTCGTCGAACACCCGGCAATGCCCGTAAACGTGCAGTGCCTGGTAATTCCAGGTCGGCACACCAGGGGCCTGGTACCAGCTCGGCGAAATATAGTCATGCGGCCCAAGGAAAGTCACCAGCACCTGCTGCTCGCCGAGCTGTTGCCATTGCGTGTTTTGTCGCGCCAGGTGGCAGCGCAGGTTTTTACGGTCACTCGATAGCAGGAAGGGCAGATGCGAAGCCGTAAGTCGGTTGTCCTGCAGCGAAATCAGCTGGCCGAAGGCGTTGGCCTGAAGAAAAGAAAATATCTCGTCCTGCTCGGATATTTTGAAATGGTCTGGTACATACATGATCAATACCCATAAATCGGTCTTTTTCACCGCCGGCCGCTGCCGTTGCGTGGTCGATATAGCCAATATACGGAATCGAGTTTATTCGTTTTACTTGGTCGAATCACGAGGTTAAATTAAGTCTCATGAAAATAAACTGCATCAGCGTGTGGCAGCTCGATCTGCCGCTGCACAAGCCTTACTGGCTGTCTGGCGGCCGGCTTAAGTTCGAACAGCTCGATTCGACCATCCTGCGTATCGACACCGACAGCGGTATCTCGGGCTGGGGTGAGGGCTGCCCCTGGGGCGTGACTTACCTGCCGGCGTTCGGTAAGGGTATCCGTGCGGGTATCGAGGAGCTGGCGCCGCTGCTGATCGGCAAGGACCCGCGTCAGCACGATTCGATCAACCGAATCATGGACCTGGCCTTGCCGGGGCATCCCTACGTCAAGTCGGCGCTCGATATCGCCTGCTGGGATATCGCCGGCAAGTCCGCCGGTTTGCCGATCTGCGAAATGCTGGGCGCGCGCGAACCGGATCCGGTGCCGATTGCATCGAGCGTATCGACCGGCAGCCCGCAGCAAATGCTCGACGAGGTACAGCGTTTTCGCGACCTGGGTTACCGCGTGCATTCCTGCAAGGTCGGCGCCGATGTAGGCCTCGATATCGAACGCATCAACCTGCTGGGAGCAAACGAGCTCGATGGCGAAATCATGTTTTACGACGTCAACCGCGCCTGGTTACCGCGCGAGGCGATCACCGTGATGAATGCCATCGACGGTATCACTTCCTGGTTCGAGCAGCCCTGTGAAACCCTCGATGAAATTGCGCAGGTGCGGCGTCAGACCCGTTACCCAATTGGCGTCGACGAGGCGCTGCACACGATCGACGACCTGATTCGAATCCAGCGCGACGGTATTGCCGAGGTGGTCAATATCAAGATCAATCGTGTCGGCGGTCTAACCAGGGCGCGTCGACTGCGAGATTTTTGTCTCGCCACCGGAATTACGATGCTGATCATGGATACCGGCGGTACCGTGATATCCGATACCGGGGTCGCTCATTTCGCGCAAGCGATTCCGGCGCCGTCCTGCCTCGGAGTCTGGTCTTGCCAGGAAATGGTCAGCGTCGACCCGGCGCCCGGACGCGGCGCGCGTAATGTCGACGGTTGCTTCAGCGCGCCCGATCTGCCCGGGCTCGGGGTCGAACCGGAGCCCGAGTTGCTGGGAGACCCGGTTGCGATCTATGGTCAGGAATCCGCCTGATTCCACTACGCGTCCTTTATCCTGATGCAGACAGATATTCTCATTGTTGGCGCCGGCCTCAGCGGCCTGGTGCTGGCTAGCGAGCTGGCGCGGCGCGGCGACGATTATTTGCTGGTGGAAGCGCGCAACCGGATTGGCGGGCGTATCCTGTCGGTCGAATCCGCGCAGGCGGGCAGGGCAGCGGGGCGTTTCGACCTGGGACCGTCCTGGATCTGGCCGGGGCAGCCGCGCATCGCCGGCTTGCTCCAGGAACTGGAAATCGATGTATTCGAGCAATACAGCAAGGGTCGCCTGGTTTACCAGGACGAGTCCGGCGCGGTACGCCGGGATTACGATTTCTCGACAATGGCAGGTTCGTTGCGTATCGAGGGCGGTATTTCGAGCATTACCGAGCGGCTTCACAATCGCATTCCCTCCCCAACGATTTTGTTGGAACACGCGGTGACAAGCATCAGCTGGGCTAGGGACGAGTTTAGTACGCGGATACAAACGCCCACGGGCGCCAAAACCGTCACCGCGAGGCGAATCCTGTTGGCGATACCGCCACGCCTGGTAGCGGAAAGCATCGAGTTCAGTCCCGGGTTGAGCGATGAAATCAGCGCCAGCCTGGCTGCGATTCCGACCTGGATGGCCGGACACGCAAAATTGTTCGCGGTTTACGATAAACCCTTCTGGCGCGATATGGGTCTTTCCGGCGACGGTATTAGCCGCTGCGGCCCGCTAATGGAAATCCACGATGCGTCGCCCGCCGGCGCGGATTCGGGTGCATTATTCGGCTTTGTGGGTTTGCCTGTCGGTTCGCCGTCACGCGAACCGGGCAGTCTGAAAGCCGGCGCGCTGGCGCAATTGGAGCAAATGTTCGGCGCCGCCGCGGCGGATCCGGTCGAGGTGATTATCCAGGACTGGGGCAAGGAAGCCTGCACTGCCGTCGCTGCCGATCGCTCAACCGCGCATCATCCGCAATACGGCTTGCCGCAAGCGTTGTTGCCACTCGCGGATCAGGGTTTGTTGTTCGCTTCGACCGAGACCGCACCGCAGTTCGGCGGGTTTATCGAAGGCGCGCTCGAAGCCGCTGAAATCGCACTCGGCAAGCTTTAGGCAATCGGTACCCGACTGTTGCGGTAAACGGGCAGGCGGGCTAGACCGATTGCCAGACCTGGTAAAGTTCCGGATCCTGAAGAATCTCGCGCAGGGCATCGTGCAAGATGGTTGCCCAGCGTTCGGCACCGTCCTCCGTGTCGACCAGATCCTGGCGAATCTCGATCGAAACATGCGGCAGCCCGGCCGCCTCGGCATGATGGTCTATCGTATAGTCCGCCGGGTGCTTGCCGGAATAGGGCTCGTTGTCGCCGATGTTGAAACCGTCGGGATGGGCGCGCAGGTTTGCCATCAGCGGCAGCGGGATTCGCGGATCCTTGTCCCACAGGATGCCGGCATGCCAGGGACGCACAAAACCTGCCATCTGCGGGGTGAAGCTGTGGATCGAGATGAATGCCGGCACCACGCCATTTTCCCTAAAGCGGTGCAGCATCGTGTCGATGGCCTTGCGATAGGGCGTGTAACAGCTATGAATGCGCTCGTTACGATGTTCCCGTGACATGTTTTGATTACCTGGAATAGCAACGTCGTCGCTGACCTCCGGCATCACGCTGGGGTCCTCGAGGCTGCGATTCAGGTCGACAACCAGCCGCGAATAGCCCGCCAGCACCGCCGGCGCGTCCAGGTGCTCGACAAGGTGATTGATCAGTTTACGCGTACCGATGTCGTAAGCGATATGCTGTTGCAGCTTTACTTCATCGAGACCGAGGTTATCCAGCGATTCTGGTATGACATTGCTGACATGATCGCCGACAAGTAAAACGCTGGCCTTGCCCCGTTCATTGATGATCGAGTAGGGCGCAGGATCGTCGGGTCCAGTTATTGATGAGCTACTGCTTGTCATTCTGATAGAGGCCAGGCCTTTTCGAGCGAAACTTTAATACAGAGCGGGAAGAATAAAGATTCGTTGCGCGCTGGTCCAGTAGGCAGTGTCCGGGCCTGCGCCTGGTTGAATCATTCTGCAGTTAACAAAAATTACGAGCGTTGGGATTGGCGACGCCTATCGTCCTCGCCCTGACAGGCTAGAACTTATTGTTTTCAACCAGGGCCTGCAGACTTTCGATAAAATCGTCCGGGCTGGCTCGATAGTTTTCGAGCATCCGATCAGCCAGCCCGTTCCAGTGCGTTTGGCTCGCCGGCACCAGGTCCTCGATCGCGTTGCGCGAGCCGTGCATCGTCCAGCTTTCGTAGCCCTGCATCAGCGCGGGGAAAAGATACTTCTGCATACCCGTGAGATTCGCGAAAAAGAAATGTAACGCGGCATCGTTGTCAGCCTCGATCAGGGCGGGCAGCGTCGTCAATGAGTCTGCCAACAGGTCTCGCACGGCGCGAATCATGATTTCGGTTTTCGATCGCGGCAGGCTGGCAAGCATTCGCTCCCAATCCGGTCCCAGTCGTTTTCCCGCGAGCACCTCGCCTTTTTCGTGCAACAGCACCGACTCGAGTACGGTATCGGTCATCTCGCCGAGTGCATCCTCGGGGTTATTCTCGAAGTCGAAGCTGCTGATAGCGCGGCCCATGGCGTTTTCCAGTTTGTTCCAGCGCCATTCCTCGATCCTTTCCCAGATCATCCGCCGCAGCGACTCGCGCCGGATAAAGATCGTATCGCCCAGTGCCATTGCCGGTGGGGCCGTCAAGTCCCGGGCATACTCGTCTACCGACACGAGGACCGTGCAATCCGGCCTCGATTCGTGATGCTCGAGCTTGCCCAGGAAAAAATGCGGGGTGCACTTGTTGCCGAGTCCGCCGCTGTAAACCAGCCCGTGCGGATTCAGCGCCGCGTTTATCGCCTCGTTATCGAAGGGGTCGAAACGGTCGCCGTTGAACGGTAGATCGGCAAAGGATTCATCCTCGATGGTTTGCCAGAAGAGTTCCCGCTCCTTGAGCCAGTCACCAACGTCTCCTTCCGGCAGGTTGTCGCGAAAGGTGTAACCCTTCTCCCAGCGATAATACTCCCGCATCTTCAACAGGTAGATACACAGCGTGTAATCGCCAGCGTGCCGCGCATCGGAAATATGGCAATTGCGCTGGACGGTGGTCAGGAGTGGCTGCAGTTTGTCTTGCATGGAGGCAGGTAACAATAGTAGCTGTGTGTCGCTAATATCTATTAGCGAGTCCGATCGTAGCACGTCTGCTGGTAATCACACCAGGCAGGCTCGCGGGCACTCATTCCAGGTTCACGGGACGGGTTTGCCGGCAATACGCGCAAACAATTTCCGATAAAAGACGATGTCTTCAGGCTGCATATCCTGGTGGGTCGGTAAAAACTCGTCGATATCGACGCCCGTTTTCATGCCGGTGATCCCGTTTCCCCTGACCCAGATGGATTTCTCGACAAATTCCCTGACGTCGCCATGGCAATTTTCGCACTCGGTTTCGAACCTGACCGGAGAATTGGCCCTGGCCAACAGCATGTTGTTGATGATTTCGATCTCGTGGTCGGGCGTATAGTGGTTACGCATGAACAGGTCCAGGTTGTCGATGTGGTGCTGGCCTTGTAACTGTCCCTCGATATCCCACAGGTACTTGCCGGCAAACTCGCCGGGATCCCCGTGGCATTCTTCACAGCGACTGTCCCAGGCGGCGAGCGCATCACGCGACCCCGCCTCGATCGGGATTAGCGCGAGTAAAAGAACGCTGATACTTAGTCGGAAAATACGCATCGATCTTCTGCAGTCAGGCCTGTAACTATTAAGCAGGAGCTTAGCATTCGGGGATCGTCGTCGACAGAGAAAATGTCATGATACAGCGCTTCCGCGGACAGCGAGCAGGAAGCGTATGTTGATAGCTTTGTGGAATTTATCCTTAGTCAGGGAGTATGATCAGCCTGGAAACGAAAGCCGCCAACTTTTTTTGAATAACCGCTATGTCTTCTAATAATTCTACCGATAAGCTCGATCGCGTTGTTTCACAGGCTCGCGCTGCCCGCGAACAGCGGGAGCAGGGCTACCGCAGCAAAGCGTTAAAAATGTACCCCTGGGTATGTGGCCGATGTGCGCGCGCGTTCGACGAAAAAAATCTGCGGGAGCTGACCGTGCATCACCGGGATCACGATCATGACAACAATCCAGCCGATGGCAGCAACTGGGAGCTGCTATGTGTCTATTGTCATGACAACGAGCATTCGCGCTACATTGACGCGGGTTACGGTGATTCCGCGACCGCAGCGCAAGCGGCAGAATCTACCCATAAACCGTTCGCGGATCTCGCATCGATGCTCGATAAAAAAAAGTAGCTTTCATCGTAAGCAGCATCGGGAATGAGGAGAGCGTTCGTGCCCCGTTACGAGTGCCGGGTGCAGTCGTAACGGGTTTCAGTGGGAGGTGGTTCTGACTTCGGTTTTTTCTTCGCCTGCGGGAACCGCGCTATCCGTCTTCGCAGGGACCTCGACATCGGCACTTTCGGCGACCTTGTCGAGCGCATCGACATTGATGACTGGTTCGCTGGCATCGGCCTGATTGTCGGTTGATGCCGAGGCCTCTTTTTCAGCGGCGTCATTTTCCGAACTGGCAGGTTCCACCTCAGCGGCTTTAACATCGGTGAACGGTTCGGCATGCTCGTCTACCGTTGCCACGGATTCCGCCTCGGCTGTCAGCGGTTCGGCAACCGGGTTGTCGGTGGCTACATCCGCGGTATTTGCGTCATCGTCGACGGCGATCGAAACCCTGCCCTGATGCTGTTCCAGAAGGTTATTGAAGGTTTTGCTGTCGCCCAGGGTTTGCGCGCCCTCGGCCAAATGCTGGTAAACCTTGACATAGTTTTGCGTCAAGTCATTCACCAGTTCAGAGGTCTTGTCGAAGTGTTGACCGACGCTGGTCCTGTAACTGTCCAGCTCGTCCCTGGCCGTGTCCAGTTCGGTTTTTATTTGATCGGCCTGTTTTATCGATGGTGCGAGCAGCCGATAAGCCAGTGCGCCGATCATTACACCGGCGACCAGTGCGATGATGCCAATTTGCCAAACCGAATCCAGGTATTCCACGGTGCCTCTTTACTATCGGTAGTGGGTATATGGTGATGGATTATAAGTTAACTGGCGCCGCAATTATATAATTGAAGTCGACAAAGTCGGGCCGCGGTTAGCTTTCGATTGCTCGGCTAGTCGCCAATATAGGCAACCGCCTCGATTTCGACCAACATGGTCTCCTCGGCCATCGGTGTCTGCACGGTTGTCCTTGCCGGCGGGTTATCGGGGAATATCTCGCTGAAGATGCCGTTCATTCTCTGAAAGTCTCTCATGTCCTTGAGATAGACATTACATTTCAGGACATCGCTCCAGGTCGCGCCGCCTTCCCTGAGTACGGCCTCGACATTGTTCAATGTCTGGCGAGTCTGGGCTTCGATATCGCCGACACCGACGATATTGCCGTCGCTGCCCCAGGCAACCTGCCCCGCGGTATACACCATATTGCCGCCGCGGGCGCCAGGAGAATAAGGGTAGGTCGGGCGTGGTTGGAAGTTTAACTGCTCGGGCTTCAGAACTGTTCTTGGCATTACGATTTCTCCACAAGGTTATGTTAATGTCGTTTTACGACAAACATGGCGCATAATCCAGTTGGCCTCAGTAACCCTACGCACCAATAGAGCCGGTCTCGGAATCTCGATTACTGTCATCGGCGGCTTGTGCTTTTCGATCCAGGATGCCGGTATCAAGTGGCTTTCAGCCGAGGTCGCGGTGCTACAGATTCTTTTTTTACGCAGCCTGTTCGGACTGGTGTTCCTCGGTGGAAGCACGCGGCTGACCGGCGAAAAGATATCCCTGCGGGTAGAGCGCCCGTGGTTACTGCTGTTGCGTTCGGCAATCAATATCCTTGGCTGGATCCTGTTTTTTTTCAGCCTGAAATACCTGCCGCTAGCCACCGCGGTGGCGTTGTTTTTCTCCTTCCCGCTATTTCTCGCGATCATTTCGGTGCCGCTTCTCGGCGAAACGGTGGGGCTGCGCCGGGTCCTGGCAATCATCGTCGGATTTATCGGTGTGCTGTTGATCACTAATCCGACGACCGGGATATCCGTGCCGGCCCTGCTGATGTTGGGTGCCGCTCTTTGCTGGGCGTTCGTCGCCGGCCTGACCCGTATTCTCGGAGAACGGGAAAATACCAGCACGATGTTATTCTACACGTTGTTGGGGTTCGTCCTGATACTGGGGGTTCCGCAGTTCTGGGTGTGGCAGGCGCTCGATCCGGGAGAGTACCTGCTGGTGATTGCAGTCGCGTTCTTCGGCGTTATAGCCCAGTTCTCGGTGACCAAGGCCTATGCGATCGCGGCGCCATCACTGATCGCACCATTCGAGTACACTGCGCTCATCTGGGCTGCGATTATCGGTTACCTCGTGTGGGGAGATGTGCCCGATGCTTTTGCCATCGCAGGTGCGGTGCTGATCATTGGCAGTGGCATCTATATCATCCACCGTGAAAGCCTGCAAAAACGACAGGCTAGTTCGGAGTACAGGACCTGAAGATTCTAATAATCACGCTTGCCTCGCTGGTTCTATTAGCAATTGCCGGCCTTTTCGTTATCGCCTACCTGTCGAAATCCGCGACGGCAAATGGACTGGTCGGGGGTCGATTAACGCAATGTCCTGCTACGCCCAATTGCGTCTGCAGTGAGTTCGAGCCGGATGCTGAGCACTATATCGAACCGCTGGTTATGTCGGATGGTGATGCGTCACAAACCCTGGCCAGGATCAAAACTATTGTTGACGCAATGGGTGGCAGCATCCAGGCAGAAAAAACCGATTATCTCGCGGCTGCTTTTACCTCCCCGATATTCAGGTTTGTCGATGACCTGGAAATCAGAATCGATACCGAACAAAGGGTGATTCACCTGCGCTCCGCGTCCAGAGTCGGGCGGGGCGACGGTGGCGTTAACCGAAAAAGGGTCGAACGTCTTAGACAGTTATTTCTTTTGCAGGCAGACTGATTTCGCCTCCAGGCATTGACAGGCATCAAGATTTCGGTGGTAGATTAGGCCAGAATGAAAAAACTAGTCTAAGAACGGTATATTATGGATGGTGCGACATGAGTACGAAACAGGGTTTCGAACAAAAAATGCGCTCGGAGCTGGCGCAGTTAAAAAGCGAGTATCAAGCTTTGAAAGCCAGGGCGGGCAAGGCCGAAAGTGAGCTTGAAGGGGAATATTTGACCCTGGCCGAAGAGCTGAAAATCGCGTTGCAGGAGGCCGAGCAAAAGCTGGAACTGTTTGCCGAGACGCACGAAGATCAATGGGAAGAATTCAAACTGGATCTCGAGCGGAGTTGGGAATCGCTGCGCAGCCTGATCAAGGCTGTCACCGGGCCCTGAGCCTGCATTGCTCAAGCCGATAGCCGTCAGTATCTGGAATTATGGGAGCCCTGGAATCCTCGATTTTAGAATCAGAAATCAAGGGCCTGAACCTTTGCTTCAATGCAGCTAAACAAACACATGACCATGCATAACGATCCACTCGAGGAACTTAATAAGCTCGTCCCGCTGCAGGACAAACTGCAGGCAACCCACAAATCCGTCGCTGACCTGTTCCCGTTCATTGTCCGCATCGCAATAGCGATTTATGATCCTGAGACGAGCGTATTGAAAACCTACATGCACAGTAGCGGAGACGATAATCCGCTGGAGCATTACAGTGCCCTGATCGACGATGCGCCTTCACTCAAGGAAATTCTGAAAACCGGTTTACCGCGAGTTATAAACAACATGCTTACCTTCGAAGGAGAAGAAAGTGAGCACTCGAAGCGGCTTGGACGTTACGGTTACGCGGCGAGCTATACCATGCCGATGTTCAATAACGGCATATTCTTTGGGTTCATATTTTTCAATTCCGATAAAAAGGATGTTTTTGACGAGAACACGCTGCGTCAGATTGATACCTACGGTCACTTGATCTCGTTAATGGTGATCAATGAAATCACCTCGATCAGGGTGTTGACCGCCGCGGTAAAAACCACCGGTAACATAACGCATATACGCGACCCGGAGACGGGCAGTCACCTTGATCGAATGTCGCGTTACTGTCGGATAATTGCCAGTTCGATCGCTGATAAATACCGCCTGAACGATGATTATATCGAGCACTTGTTCATGTTCTCGCCGCTGCACGATATCGGCAAAATCGGTATTCCAGACGACATTCTGCTCAAACCCGCCGGGCTAAACGATAGCGAAGCCGAGGTCATGCACAGCCATGCGAATCTGGGCAAGCGAATGGTGGACGAGATTCTGGAGAACTTCGGGCTCGAGAATATCGAGTACGTGGACATGCTGCGCAATATTGCAGAATTCCACCACGAATCCGTCAACGGGCAGGGCTATCCCAGGGGTATTAAGGGCGAGCAGATTCCCCTTGAAGCTCGTATCGTTGCAGTCGCAGATGTATTCGATGCATTGACCAGCGCGAGACCCTATAAAAACGCCTGGTCGAATGAAGCTGCTATCGAGGAACTCAATAAACTGGCCGGCGAGAAGCTCGATCGGGATTGCGTGAATGCGCTAATTCAGAACCTGGATGAGGTGGAACAGATCCAGGAGCAATTCAGGGAAGATTTTTACGGTTAGCGGCGCATAATGACAGTCCTCAATTTTGTGGTCACGTTGTTTATTGTGGGGCTTTCCACAGTGGTTTGCGCGGCTGAAACGGGAGACCGGACAAACGACGAGTATTATGAACACTACCTAAATGAACTCCGTATACTGCACCACTACAAACTGCTTTACCCCGACGAGGCAAGGATATTCGACTATTGCGTAGAACAATACAGGAAAGAATACGGGCCCTTTACATATCCTCACCACAGGGGATACGGCATCGGGTCCCGGGTAGGAACCTGCATGAAGAAACAAATAAAATTAAAGAACAGGGTCATCGATAATGCGCAGGATCAGTTAGGTGGGCGCACTCAGGCAGAAGCCATGTACGACGAGTGTTCCGAGTATTATTCAAGAAGTGGAGCCGCAACAATCGGCAGGTGTGTGAAAACCAGGCTGATATTGGACAGCATGCTGCAAGACGATGATGTCGAGGATAAGATTTATCGAAACTGCGATATCGTCTGGCGTAAACACGGCCATAATGCAGTCGATAATTGTTCAATCTTCAAAAGGGGCGTTTTCGAGACTGATCGTTTAGTTCCCTGCCAGCAACCGACTAGTTGCAGGTTTCGGCTCCCTTTTTCTCTCTCGATCGGCGTTCTTTTGACTTTAATCGTCGGCGACAACGCGCTGTCGGAATCGGAATCCCGCGAGGCTCGCCGTTAGGTTATTCCCGGCCTGCTCGCCCTTGTTTTGCAGGCCCTCGGGAATCGAAAAAATCCGTAAACTCAACATAACCGGGATCAATTTCCCGATCCGATGCCTTGATATCTTTGCGGCCATAATTTTTTGTTGCGCTGCATCATTGCCGGCGATGGCATAGGGCGCCGGCGATTTTCTGGTGCGCTTCGGATCGGCAGTGGTAATGCCAAATGACGATAGCGGAGAAGTCGAACTGCTCTCAGACACCGGTGTCGAGGTCGACGATGGTAGCTCGCTGGCCATTACCCTGACCTACATGTACACCGATAATATCGGTTTTAGCGTGCTTGGTGCACTGCCCTTCGAGCATGATATTAAGGGAGACAAGGGCGCCATCGACGGCGTTGATGCGGGTACCATCGAGCATCTCCCGCCCACTTTTACCGTGGAGTACTATTTTCAACCCGATTCCGACGTACGTCCTAACGTAGGTGCAGGCATCAACTACACGATTTTTTCCGAGGAGGATGCTGATTCAGAACTCGAGGGTGTCGTCGGCGATACCGATATCGACCTCGATGATTCAGCCGGCCTGGCGGTAGTTGCCGGGGTTGATATCGATATTAACGAAGACTGGTTCTTCAACGGCTCGCTCTGGTACATCGACATCGAAACCGATGCGGATCTGGAAACGGCCCTCGCGGGCGATTTAGAAGTCAACGTCGATTAGAAGTCAACGTCGATATCGATCCCTGGGTAGTGATGCTTGGTGTCGGCACGAGTTTCTAGTCGTTGCAGAAGATCGACCCGGTGCGGGAATGCCGAGGCCGCGGTGTTCCCGTCATCTAAGGCGCGGTATTCGTAAGTCAGAAAAAACAAGGCGGAGGGAATAGTAAATAATCCCTCCGCCTTGGTTACTTTTACTTGTGATGAGCGTTCTGTTGGCCGGCTTCCAGGTTAGCTACGACCTCAATCTGAGGTTCCTGTTGCGCGACTCTGTCGTCCTGGTCTGGCGCGACGGCATAGGCGAATGTGCCGGACAGCGCTAAAAACGCCAGTGTGAATCCCAGATCAAAAAACCCCTTTTGTTGCTTTGCTGTATTACGCTTTTTCATGGTTCACCCCCTGTTTGTTGTAGATAAAAACTATAGGGAAGTGATCGAAATCGTTCAGTTGGCAATTACCCTGATTGTTATGCAGTAATACCGGCGAAGTTGTGAAATATGCACCTGGCCGGATCGGTATCATTGAGGCCTCGAACCCGAGGTCAATGTCTCAGTATCGATTTGACCTTCGCGAATGCCCTGGCCGCATGCCCTATCTCGGAATCCGGGACCGACGACATCTGAATCTACCGGCAAGCCTCGCAGTTTACCAGTTGGCAGGCAGATTCCTGTTGATCACGTAATGCTGACTGGTTACCGAAATATAATCACCCGTCTCGAGTTCCTTGAGAATCTTGCTGACCATTTCGCGCGAGGAACCGATCATGCCTGCAATTTCCCGGTGGGTAAATTTTGGGACTAGTCGATAATCGTCAGCCTCGACGGCATATTTCTCGAGGATATGGGTAACGCGGCCATAGACGTCAGACAACGCAATGCAGCTGAGTTCTTCCGTGGTATCACGTACCAGGTTAGCCAGGTTCCTGGCGAGCGCGATCGAGATCTGCGGATGCTGTTCCAGGAAAGACAGGTACTTTTCCTGGGAGAACGCCGTTACGACACAGTCGGTTATTGTCACGACACTAGCGGTTCTGGGGAATTCCCCTATCAGCGCGACTTCGCCAAATGAATGGCCGGGTTTGAGGATGCGGACCGTCAACTGCTTGCCGTCCTCGTCTTCGACGTAAACCCGCATTTCTCCCTCGATCAATATGAACATCGAGTTGGTATCATCACCCTGCTGTATGATCACCATATTCTTCTTGTAGTTGCGGCGGATAGCGATGTTCGCAAGCGACTCTAGGCCTCGTTCATCGAGGGTGTCATACGGGGTTATTGTTTTCAGAAAACTCAACATAGCCCTATTTGCCTTACTACTACCGGGCTTAAATTACATCATTTCCGCTAAACACACCAACAGGAGGTTAATGATTCGTCAGAAAAAGAAATCCCGCCCTCGATGGGGCGGGGAAGTCCGCACAACAGTATTTGGCAGACTGAAGGGTCAGTCGCAGCCGTCATCGGCCATTAATTCCTCGCCGGTTTCGGGGTCCAGCAGAATTTCCCCGCTGCTGTCGGTCAGCTTGACCCGGGTAAACATCATGTGGTCGATGCGGTCAAACCTATCATCGAGAATCTGATCCACCTGGGTTTCGTCAAATCCGTCATATATGAATACGAATCCCTTTGATTCGCGCTCCAAGACATACTCGGTGGGATGGTAAATCATGTTCATCTGCCACCTTTCCAAAGAGGGTGCCTGGTTATCGGCCATCACATTATGGCTTAAGGCCAGACAAAGACTGATCACGAAGTAACTAATCGGGTTTTTCATGGGCCACCTCCTATTTGTTTTAGTGGGAGAACTATAGGCAAGTGGCCGGAATCGTTCCGTTAGCTATTACCCTGGTCGATGGGTAGTAATAACCGAAAAGTTGTGAAATATTCACCTGGTCGATTTCGCTTCCTATCCAGGCGAACGAGGCGAATTTCGCTTACGATTGCTTTGCGCCTGGAGCCTCGATTGGAGACAATGCGGCGCACCGGCCCGGAGCGGCGATATTCTGTCTCGATGGGCAGGTAATCGCCACCGTCTTTAATCCAACCTGATGGCTGTATGGCTTGAACTGGTTCCATCGTCTGCCCGATAACCTGAAAGGTATCGCATTTTTGATGCTGGCCTCGGTGTTGTTTTCGCTAATGGCCCTGCTGATCAAGCTGCTCGGGCAGCAGCTGCACATAACGCAGATCCTGCTGGTTCGTCAAATCGGCATGACCATTATGGTGGCACCGGCAATACTGAAAAATTTCCCCGGTTCGCTACGCAGCGAGCGTCCCGGATTACAGCTGACCCGCGTGTTTTGCGCGCTGATTGCGATGCTCTGCGGGTTCACCGCGGTCATTCATATGCCGCTGGCAGACGCCACCGCCATCTTCTTCGCCAAGAGCTTTTTCGTGACGATTTTTGCGGTGCTGTTTCTCGCTGAGATCGTCGGTATTTATCGATGGAGCGCCGTGCTGATCGGCTTCGTCGGCGTATTGATCATGTTGCAACCCGGCACCGATAATTTCTCTATTTATGGCCTTGCTTCGGTGACGGGCGCCGCGGGCGCCGCGGGTGTCATGATATTACTGCGTCTGCTGTCACGCAGCGACAGCGCCGCCACGATCATGACCTACGGAGCGCTCGGCGTCGGGATAATCATGACCATACCGGGGATATATTTCTGGCAGCAGCCAACCCGGGCGGAGTGGATGCTGCTCGCTGCCGTGGCGGTGGTTTCCTACTATGGCCAAAAGTGCAATATCTTCGCCTACAAACACGGCGAAGCGTCGCTGCTGGCGTCGCTGGACTACGTGCGCCTGCTGTGGGCCACGTTGTTCGGCTTTCTCGTTTTCGATCAGTTTCCCGGCCTGTCAACCTGGTTCGGCGCGGCCATCGTCGTCGCCGCGGCGATCTTTACGGTCTACCGCGAGACCCGACGCAAGCGTGACTGGGTCGCCGCCAATAGCGTTCACGACAGGGTTTGAAGCTGAAACATGCTCTGAATCTGGCACACGGAAACAAACCGAGCGGTAACCCGCGGAGTGATGTGCCCCGGCTAGGTGCCGCAAAAAGTCTGGTGAACGACCTGATCGGGTTCGGGTGGAATCGCCAGGGCGTGATCGGCGCCATCGTATTCGAAGGGCATCGACAGCCTTTTGTTCAGACGATGAAACAGCGCGAAGTCGCCGGCGTAGGCCTGCGATATGGCTGCTTCGACCAGGTGGTTACGCGGGATGAAGGCCGGGTTTACCGACATCATGGCGCGATGCCGGTCTGCCTCGCCGATCGTTTCCCGGGCACAGCGTTGGCGCCAGCGTTCGAGCCATGATGCGAAGGATTCGGGAAAATCGAACAGCGCCTCGATCTCGGTGGCGCCGACGGTTAGCTCGCCGAGTCGGCGGAAAGCCAGCGTGAAGTCACTGCGGCTGCGCTCCAGCAGGTTGAGGAAATCCTGCACCAGCTCCTCATCGTCTTCATCCGTCGTGGTCAGGCCGAGCTTGGCGCGCATTACCGAGATATGCTCGTGCAGAAACATTTCGGGAAAGCGCTCCAGCGTCTTTTGCGCCAGCTCGACGGCCGCGTCATCGTCATCCGCGAAAAACGGCACCAGCGCCTGCGCCAGGCAGGCCAGGTTCCAGTGGGCGATGGCGGGCTGATTGCGGTAGGCGTAGCGGCCACCATGGTCGATCGAACTGTAAACCGCGGCGGAATCGAAAGCATCCATGAAGGCACAGGGACCATAGTCGATGGTTTCGCCCGATAGCAGCATGTTATCGGTATTCATGACGCCGTGGATGAAGCCCACGCCCTGCCAGCGCGCGACCAGCGCGGCCTGGCGGCGCATGATCTGCTCGAACATCGCGAGCACCGCGTTTTCCGATTCGGCCGCATCCGGGTAGTGTCGCTCGATGACGTGGTCGAGCAGTATTTTCAAGCCGTCGATATCGTCTACCGAGGCGAAGAACTGCAAGGTTCCGATGCGGATATGGCTTTTCGCGACGCGCGCCAGGATAGCGCCGTCGAGACGGGCCTCGCGATAAACCGGGTCACCCGTGGTTACCGCGGCCAGCGTGCGGCTGGTCGGGATGCCGAACGCGGCCATCGCTTCGCTGACGATATATTCGCGCAGCACCGGGCCGAGCGGCGCCCTGCCGTCGCCCTGGCGAGAGAATGGGGTCAGCCCGGAGCCTTTCAGCTGGATATCGTAACGTTCGTTGTCGTTGCCGATGACTTCGCCAAGGAGTATCGCGCGTCCGTCACCGAGGCGTGGGTTCCAGCTGCCGAACTGGTGTCCCGCGTAGACCGTGGCAATGGGATCGGCGCCGTCGGGTACCCGGTTGCCGGCAATCACTGCAACACCCTCTGCGGATTCGAGCCAGGACGGGTCGATGCCGAGCAGCTTGGCCAACTGTCGATTGGCGTCAATCAGCGCCGGACGGGATACCGGGACCGGCGCCTGCTTGACATAGAAGCGCTCGGGTAGCTTCGAGTACGAGTTATCGAATCGTATCGCCATGTTTGTATTTGCCGGATTTATGACTCATAGGACAAGGAAATGGGGTAGTTTACCGCAACAACAACCCCCGGATCCTGCTCTCAGCAAATTAAGTATACTGTCGACTGGAATACCGAACCCGGATCGATAATGACAGGATTGATTTCCAGACGCGCCGTCGGACGCGGGGCCGCGACTTGAAGCTGCCGCTGGAAAAGCCGACCACGCCGCGCGCCGGGCTGCGCCAGCTGTGGCGCGACTTCGGCCTCAGCTACGCCGCCAACGGCTTCGTCGGCTGGCTGTTCGCGGTTACCGCGCCGGTCGCGATCATCCTGTCGGTCGGCAGCCGCGGCGGCCTGTCCGAAGCCGAGATCGCGTCCTGGGTATTCGGCGTGTTTTTCTTCAACGGCCTGATCTCGATCCTGTTTTGCTGGCTCTACCGGGAGCCGCTGGTGTTTTTCTGGACCATCCCCGGCACGGTACTTGTCGGGCCGTCGCTCGCGCACCTGAGTTTTGCCGAGGTCGTCGGCGCATTTTACCTGACCGGTTTGCTGATGTTCGTGCTCAGTATCACGGGCTGGGTCCGGCGCGCGATGGCCGCGGTACCGATGCCGATCGTAATGGGCATGGTCGCTGGCGTCTTCCTGCGCTTCGGGTTAGACCTGGTGCGCGCATTGCACGACGACTTCGGTATCGCGGGGCCGATGGTCGTCACCTGGGTCGTACTGAGCGTATCGCCGTCACTCGGACGGCGTATGCCGCCGCTGATCGGCGCCCTGCTGGTCGGCGTCGGCGCAGCGCTCGTCGACGGACGCTTCGCTGCCGGCACTTTCGCCGAGATCGACATCATCGAACCGGTAATCCAGGCCCCGGCCTGGTCGCTAGCCGCGGCGATCGAACTCGTCGTACCACTCGCGATCACCGTGCTCGTGGTACAGAACGGGCAGGGCATCGCGGTGCTGCGTGCGGTCGGCCACCAGCCACCGGTCAACGCCATCACCTTTGCCTGCGGCATCGGCAGCCTGGTGAGCGCCGTGTTCGGCGGCGTCAGCAGCTGCCTGACCGGACCCACCAACGCGATCGTCAGCAGCTCGGGGGAGAGCGCTCGCCACTATACGGCCGGTATCTTCGTGGGCTTGCTGGCGCTCGTTTTCGGTCTGCTCGCGCCGACCTTCACGCGTTTCCTGCTCGATGCGCCCGCAGCCTTTGTTATGACGCTGGCCGGGCTCGCGTTGCTGAAGATCCTGCAGGCCGCGTTTACGACCTGCTTCGGCGACCGTTTTACGCTAGGCGCGCTGGTCGCGTTTCTCGTCACCGTCGCCGACCTGCCGCTGTTCAACATCGGCGCCGCCTTCTGGGGCCTGGTCGCGGGTATCCTGGTGTCGCGCCTGCTTGAGCGTGACGATTTCACCAGCACCGGCCACTGAGCCGCAATCTATTCAAACAAATGGGCTGAAACTGAACGAAAGCCCTAAGACTTTTCGTGTTTGTTACGGGGAATTTGAATGGGCCCCGGCTCGAAGGCCGGGGCGACGGTTAGGTCAGCTTCGCGGCAGCTTGTTTTCCGGGTCGTAGAGCGGCTTGTAGCCGACCGCGGCAACTCGCATCGTAAACTGTTCGCCGAGATACTCGGTGATCAGCTCCCGGCCTTCCTCGCAATAGTCTCGGGGCAGGTAGCCTAACCCGATATTCTTGCCGATGCTCGGACCGTAAGCGACGCTGCTGAGATACGACCGGCGGCCCTTCGAGTCGACAGGTACCTCTCCGGTTTGCGGATTCATCAGCGGACACTGGCCGACCGGGTAACGCGCGATGCCGTTCGAATCCACGTTGTCATCCATTACCAGCGTGCACAGGTAAGCCGCCTGTTGCTCGAGTTCGCGTTGCTCGAGGTAGGGTGCCTTGCCGTGAAAATCGGCCTGCTTGACCACGGGCCGTGCCAGGCCGGCTTCGTACAGGTTGTACTCGGTCAGCAGATCGGCGTTTTGCAGGCGTAAGCTCTTTTCCATGCGTCGGGTATTGGCGTAGGTCTCGACGCCGACCGGGGTTGCACCCTGTGCGTAGACCAGGTCCCATAGCGACAGGCCGTAGCTGAAATCCACGTGCAGTTCCCAGCCCTGTTCGCCGACGTAGGAAATGCGGAAGGCTTCGACGGGAATGCCCTGCAGTGTCAGCCTGCGGGTGGCGGCGAACGGAAAGTTTTCGTTTTCCCAGGCGGCCGGGTCGTCGGCGATCGCCTGGATCGTCTTACGCGCGTTCGGTCCCCAGACGCCAAGACAGGCGACGTGATCGGATCGATCGTCGATATAGACCTTCCAGCCGTTGTCCTCAGCCATGCGCTTCAACCAGATGTAGTCGCGGTGCCCGGCGTCGGCGCCGTCGATGACGCGGAAGCGGTCTTTCGCGTGGCGAATGACCGTCAGGTCGGCGCGCACGCCGCCGCGCTGGTCGAGAAAATGGGTGTAGACGCCCTTGCCTATGGCAGTATCGCCGCCGACTTTGGCGACACAGGCAAATTCCATCAGGGCCTCGGCGTCGGGGCCGAGCACGTCGTAGACGGCGAAATGCGACAGGTTGATCATGCCAACGTTTTCCGACATTGCCAGCTGTTCGGCGTTGGAAACGCGCCAGAAGTGACGATTGTCCCACTCATGCTCGCGCACCGGTACCTGGTCGGCGTATTTTTCCAGCAGGTGTTCGTTCGACGCGTAACCGTGCGCGCGCTCCCAGCCCGAGAGTTCCATGAAATAGCCGCCCAGTTCCTGTTCGCGTGCCCAGAACGGGCTGCGGCGCAGGTTGCGTCCCTTGGTATAGGGTTCCCGGTTGTGCACCGCGGGGTTATAGATCTTGAACGCGGATTCGTAGCAACGATCGTAAATATAGGATGGCGTTTTCTGGATCGAGTAGTGACGCGCGGTGTCGATACCGAAGAAATCCATTTCGGCAACCCCGTCGGTCATCCAGTCCACCAGCACCTTGGCGATGCCGGGAGCGTCCTTGACCCAGACCGCGACCGCGTACCACAGGCCGCGGGTTCTGGAAGATTCGCCGATTGACGGGCCGCCGTCGGTAGTCACCTGCAGCAGGCCGTTAAACGAGTGTTTTTCGTTGTAACCGATTTCGCCGAGGATTGGCGTCAGTTCCATCGCGCGCTCCAGCGGCTCCATGATCTGTTCCAGTTCCAGATCACGCTGCGAAGGCGACCAGTGAGTCTCGCCTTTTTCGGGGAGATCACGCGGGTGCACCAGGCGCGGTTCCTTTTCCTCGTAATAACCCCATTCGATCTGGCCGCCCTCGGGGGTGGTCGGATCGCCGGTGTCGCGCATGTAGGCCGAATTGCCCTGGTCGCGCAGCAGCGGGTAACCAATATCCTTGCCGGTGCCGGCAAATTCATCGTAGGGAGCGAAAAACGACAGCGGGTGATCGACCGGCATCACCGGCAGGTCTTCGCCGGCCATTTCGGCAATGGTGCGGCCCCACAGGCCGGTGCAGACGATGACGCGCTCGGCTGCAATGTAACCGCGGCTGGTTTCGACGCCGACGATACGACCGTCCTGGATGTCCAGCCCGGTGGCGGTAGTATTTGCCCAGGACTGGGCCTTGCCGGTTTTGACCGCTTCATCGACGAGGACGCCGACCACGGTTTGCGAACGGGGTTTGACCAGGCCGGCGTCGGGATCCCACATCGCGCCCTGAATCATCTCTTCCTCGAGCAGCGGAAACTTTTCCTTGGCCTCGGCCGCGCTGATCATCCTGACGTTGGTGCCGAAAGCCTTGCCGGAAGCGACCTTGCGCTTGAGCTCCATCATGCGATCGTCGTCGCCGACGCGCGCGACCTCGAGCCCGCCGCAGCGCTCGTAGTGCCCTATCCGGTCGAAAAACTCGATGCTGTAATGCGTGGTGTAACAGGTGAACTTGCTGTGGTCGGTGGCGTAGCAGAAATCGGAGGCGTGCGAGGTCGAGCCGCAATCGGTCGGTACCGACGTCATGTCGATGCCGACGATGTCATCCCAGCCGCGTTCGATCAGGTGGTGCATCACCGATGCGCCGACGATGCCGCCGAGGCCGACGATGACGACGTTGGCTTTATCTGGAAACTGTGCCATGGCTATTCTCTTCGTAAATCTGTCGCAGGATCGCAGAGTATAAACATCCCAATTTCACTTCGACAACCGTTTCGAGGGCATAAAGTCGCGGCGTTGTCCAAGCGTGTCGCATCTGAAATCTGACCGGAACCGGCTGCCGACTTTAAATCGAAACAGGCATTCCGCTGCAATATTGCAGTTGAAAGTCTATGGCGGCCTGTCTTGGCGGAAACTCAGGGACGGCTCAGTTTGCGGAAGTATTCCGCGATCATCTCGGCGTAGTCTTGCGGCAGTTCGGCGGGTTCGGAGACCAGCAGCTCGGGTACTTCGGGTTTCTCCAGTCGCTGGCGCAGCTTGTACTCGAGCGCCATCAGTGCGTCCAGCGCAACTTCGCTGTCGACCGTTTCGACTCCGCCATTTTGCGTGTCCGACAGTTGCTTTATTTTCTCGAGCACGGGATCGATGTCGCCACTCGCGACGCCCTGTTCGAGCAGTTCACGACCGATTTCACCGCTGCGCGCGGCGATGTTTTCGAGGTCTCGCCTGATACTGTCGAAATCAGCGCCGGGCCAGCGGCCCGAGCCGTCGGCCGATCCCGAACCGGCGGCAGTGCCGGGCATACGCTCTCTTAAAAAGCGCAATTCCCGGGCCAGCGCACGCATCTGCTGCAGCGAGCGCGCCATGCTTCGTTCGCCGGATTCACCGACGTTCGCCAGCGCGGATTCGATATTCTCGCGCACCTGGCCGATGCCTTTCTGGATTGCACTTTCGTTGGCGATGGCGTGTTCTTTTTCACCGAGTTGCACCATGGTCCGGGTGCGCCCGATGCGATCGTGCAGCCGGTGTTCGCGCGATGCCCGGATCGCCTGCTTCAGCGACTGGCTTGCGCGCGGCTGTTCGTCACGCGCCGCCGTGGTCAACTTACTGAGTTCGCCCTCGAGCTCGGTCAGGTTTTCGGCCAGTTCGCGTTTGCGATCCTCGATTTGCTGCAACTGGTCCTCGAGTCGTTGCCCCCATTGTTCGTCGAGCTCGGAGACGTCGCGTTTGATGACCGCCTGCTTTTTCTCGACCAGCTCGGCCTGGCGCAGCGTGCGCTCGATTTCCTCGCTGAATTTTTGCAGCCGGCCCTGGTCCAGCAGGCGCTGTGCCTCGCTCAGCCTGTCGGCCGCCTGACGCGCCTGGTCGATACCACCGCCACTATTACCGCTGCCCGAAGCGCGCCGCATCGCCGCGGCCGCGTCGCGCATCTGCGAGATCGATTGCTGTAACTGTGAATTGGGTTGTTCGCGCGTCAGCCTTTCCAGCTGCCGCGCCATTTCTTCGAGCTCTTCGGCGAGTGCCAGCTGGTTGGCGTCGGAACCGCCGCTGTCGGGTTGACCCTGTCGTCGGATGCGGCGTTCCACTTCCTGCTGCTGGCGCCGCGCGAGTTCGGCCAGGCGTTCCAGGGTCTCGTCGATAACCTGTTCCGGCGCCTGCTGTTGCTGCCCGCGCTGCACCGTCTCGTACTGGTTGCGCAGCTTGTCCATCTCCAGGCGGAACAGGTTGGCGAGATCCTCGGAACCCGTGTTGTTGCCGGCGCCGCCGCCGCGTTGGCGGGCGAGCGAGACGTTAATCTCGCGAAACGCCGCGTCGGCGCGCTGCAGATGCTTGAGCGCGACCTGCGCATCGGCCAGCGCGGTCTCGATTTCGCTCGCCGCCAGATTTTTCTCGACCTCGAGCATTACCGAGGCGGCACGCGGTAATTCTTCGAGCACGACCTGGTAACGCTCATCGACCCGGACAATTGTGCGGCCCCTGATGCGGCGCACGATGGCCTCGACACGGTCGCGGATTCGGGCTTCGGCGTTGACCAGCACTTCCAGATTTTCGCGCCAGGCCTCGTCGCTGTACTGGTCACGGTCGCGAATCATTTTGAAGGTGGCGATAACGAACTGCTTCTGCTGTTCCGACAAATGACCTTGCTGTTGGCCGCCCTGGCCGCCGCCGCCACCGCCATTGTTACCGCCTTGCTCGGCATTGCGGTAATCGGTGCTGAAAGGCCGTACCTGGTAAAAAAAGATATCACTGGTCGCGGTCCTGGATTGCGCTTCCGGCGCACGGTCCCGGGCCTGGACATAGTAAGAGATCAGGTCGCCGGGCTGCAGGCCCAGGTCCTCGAGAAAAACGACATGCTCGGCGTCAACCTGCTGGTTGCGGATCGACGCTTGCGCGGCCGGCAACAGTGGCACGACCTGTTGGTCTTCACCGTTTACCGAAAGCACCAGTTCGAGGCTGGCAATGCCCTGGTCGTCGTTCGCCCGGATCCGCATCAGCGGTTCTTCGATCATGCTGACCTTGCTGTCCTTTCCCGGGCTCAGAATCGATACGCTGGGATGCCTGTCGTCCAGCGCGGTAATGCGAAATTCGGGTGAGGCATCGACCGGTATGCCGCTGGCGCGCCGCAGGGTGACCCGGTATGCCGCGTTGCTCTCGACGATGACATCGCCGGCCCAGGTGCCGTCAGCGCCGCGCTCCAGGGCGATTCGTCGGCCGTTGTCGAACAGCAGTTCGCCGCCGGGAATGTCGATCGTGGGCGTTATCAACACCTCCACGCGAGTCCCGCTCAACGCGGTAATATCACCGCTGCCCGCCGTAGTTTCGGGTTCGAGCATGGTATAGGCCGGAAAATGATAGCGCAGCCCGATCTCCTCGATGGCGGGAATATCGGCAACTCTGATACGGAAGGTCGGAGTCTGTTTACCCGCGGCCTCGACAAAATAATCAAGCGGTTGCTCGAGGTCGAACAGAAAGACTTCATACTGACCTGGCTTGCTGCCGCTGGCCATGGTTGTCTGCTGCCACGACGCGCCGTGGTCGCCCGACGTGTACAGCAGCACGCCGTCACCGTCGAAACCGGCGATGGTAGCGCTGATGAGCTGGTCACTGCCGCGAGCAATCTCGACACTGCCGGGTTGCAGTTCGATTTGATAGGGCGAATACTCGCTGGCGCTGGTCCACGGCATCAATAGCGCCCGCGCGCCGAAACGCATGAACTCCGGTTGCAGCAACGACAGGGCAACGATAACCAGCAGGACGGCGCCGAGGCGAGCCAGCGCGTCGCGCAGCCTGCGGTGCTCGATTGCGTCTCCGTAATCGATGCGCGCGCAGGCATCGAGTGCGCGTTCGACCAGGCGCTCGACCAGCCGTGGCGACAGCTCCCGGGCATCGGATTTTCGGGCGTCGATCGCGCTCAGCATAATAGCGCGCAACCCGGGCTCGTTTTCCTCCAGGTATAGCGCCACGCGCGTGTCGCTAACCCGGCGCCGCAGCGGCTGCACGGCAAACTTGAGCAGCAGCGCGATCGCTGTGACCATCATGACCAGCCGCAAACCCCAGACCGCGGGGTCACTGAAGTGCCAGTAATTCAGTAACCAGGCCGCAACCGCGAATACCGCGAGCCCGCCTGCCAGTATCCAGCAAAACCCATTGATTAACAGACGCGCGCGCCAACGCTGGCGGACCCGGTCGATGACGTCCGAAAGTTCGAGCTGTGCACCATCGAGCGCACGCCACGGTGTTAACAGCCTGAAAAGGCTGGTTAGCTTTACCCCGATGTCGCTGATTCGTACAGTGGTCATTTTGTCCGTCCGCTAGGTTTTGACCCCGGGTCGAGCCGATCGTTTCACCGCGACCCGGTTGGCGAGTAACGCTTCCAGCAGTAGCAATACCAGCGCCGCCAATAGCACCAGGTGCCAGAGTTGCTGCTGCTGCTCGTAATCGGCGGCCTGGCGCCGCGTCAATATCTCCACCGGCGGCGCTGGCTTCGCCGAGGCCATAATTTCCTCCACAAATCGGGCCACGTCAAGCGTCCGTGGATTCGCCTCGGCGGGGTCTATATTCGCTGCCAGCACCACTTCGACGTCGGCCGGGGTGGCGCGATGCACCTGGTAGAAGCCCGGTTCGTCGATTGGCAGCAGCGCTTGCTGGCGTTGCAGGCGGACGATATCGGTGGACGGTGCCTCGACGATCAACGGGGCCGCGCTGGCGCCGGCGACGATGGCGTCGCTGCCTGCCTGCGCTCGCGCGTAGCGCATCACGTAGGCGATGTCGCCGACCTCGAACTCGCGTCGATAGGCATCGTATCCGGCCAGGTAGCGCAGTGCCCGGTGCAGGAAGGGCAGGAAAGCCGGCTGCAGCGCGAAATCGTTCCAGTGAGGATCGAGCGTGGTTGTCAGAACCAGCGTTTTGCCCTGCTCGAGCTGCCTTTCGGCGAGGGCCACACCGTCGTCGTCGTAATAAGCCAGAACCCGGTCCCCGGCATTCGGCTGCAACGTTCGGTAGCTGAATATGCTGGCAGTGGACAGGTTCGGGGCAGTGCGCGAATCGCGATTTGCGGCCAGCGGATGATCGGCATCGAGCGCGCGGATACCGAATGCCGTACCGCTCCTGGCGTCGACAGGGCGCTGCGGTTTGCCGGGCAGAAAGCCGTCCCCGGTGGATAACCAGCTATCCTGCTGCGCTGTTCCGAGGGTAACCAGCAAGCCGCCGCCGGCCGCCACAAAATCTCGCAGTGCGTTCCCGATGTCGCCTCCCGGTATCGTCGTGTCATCGATAACGATCACTGCCCATGACGACAACTCGCTCGGCTCTAGCTGGTTCCAGGAGCGGCGCTCTACCCGAAACGCGGGATCGCGTGCCAGCCGCAGCGCGCTCTCCAGGTATACGCCCTGGTTGCTGCGCGGACGCGAACCTTCGATGATCAGTAGCGGCATCTTCTGCTGGTTCGAATACACGAAATAAGCGCGGTTATCCAGCGTCAGGCCATCGTCGTCGAGGCTGACGACACCTCTCACCAGGCCAGCGCCCGGGCTAAGCCCGGAAAAGGTTTGCGTCACGACCGCGCCCGGCGGCAGGTTCAACTCGCGTCGCTCGAAAATGCGGCCATCCAGCGCCAGGCCGAGACGCTGCACCATCGGTTTGGCGGAGTGGTTGGTCAACTCTACCGACAGCGTGAACTCATCGTTGTTATCGCCTGCGGAAGGCGTGACAGAAACCGATGAAATCGAGGTGTTTGCGCTGTCGGCAAGTTTGACCGCATGCGCGACGACTTCGGTATCCTGGCTGACGAGCGGCAGGTCGCCGCGCGCGATGCCGGCGGCCTGGAAATCCGACACCAGCAATATCCGTTTGCGCTGCGCGTTACTGCCGGCCAGCAGCCGGGCCGCCTGCTCGAGCGCCGCGCGTATGCGGGTAGTGCGCAAGCCGGGCGCCTGGCGTTCGATCACGGTACGCAGGTTGGCGGCGTTTTCGGTCAGGTCGCTGATGACCTCGGCCTCGTCGTCAAATGCCACCACGCCGATTCGGTCTTGCGCCTGTTTTTCGTCCACCAGCTGCAGCGCAATCTGTTGCGCCTGCTGCCAGCTGTCGGAGATACGCATGCTGTAAGAGCGGTCGATCACGATCACGCTATCGCTGCGTTCCAGGTCGAGCATCGCGGGCGTGCTTTCGCCGCTCAAAAACGGTCGCGCAAAGGCGAGCACCACCAGCAACAGCAGCAGGCAGCGCAGCAGCAGCAACAACCAGTGCCTGATTTCGAGACGGCGTTTTTCACGCCACTGGATTTGTCGCAGAAACATCAGCGACGGAAACTTGATGCCGCTGGCCTGTTGCCGCTGCACCAGGTGTATCAGTATCGGCAGCGCCAGCAGCGACAGGCCGGCAAGGTACAGCGGGTTGATCCACGACAGTCCCATCAGCGAGTCCGGCTCTGGCGTTCGCGATCCGACAGGTAGCGGTAGAGGACGCTATCCAGAGGCTGCGAGGTGTCGGTAAAGATATAATCGACCCGGTTGGCGCCGAGCCTGCGCTCGAGCTCAGCCTGGTGCGCTCGTACCAGTTGACTGTATTCCTGCTGCAGTTGCGCGGCCGCGATCGGCAAGCGGCTGCCGGACTCGAGATCCTCGACGCTGGTGACGTCGCCCAGTTCGAGGCTCAGCTCGAGCGGATCGAGCAGGTGGAATACGATCAGGTCGTTGCCGCGCTGGCGCAGCTGGTCGATCGCCGGCAATAGCTGCTCGACGGGTGCGTACAGATCCGAAATCAGCACGACCAGGCTGCGGCGACGCAGGCTCTCGCCGATTCGTTGCAGCGGTCCGTGATACTCGCTCCGGCCACCTGCCTCGAGTCGATCGAGCGCGTGCAGCACCGCGTTGAAATGCCGGATCGAGGGCGGGATGACCTCGACGATGTCGCTGTCGAAGGTGATCAGGCCGATGCGATCGCGTTGTCGCTTCGACACGTAGGCCAGGCTCGCGGCCAGGAACTTGGCATACTCCAGCTTGGTCGCCGCGGCGCTGCCGAAATCCATCGATTTGGAAATATCCAGCACCAGGTGCAGGTTGGCGTTGGTGTCGGCTTCGAACTCCTTGACGTAAAGCCGGTCGGTGCGCGCGAATACACGCCAGTCGATACGACGTACGTCGTCCCCCGGCATGTAGGAGCGGTGTTCGGCGAAATCGACCGACATGCCGAGCATCGGCGACTGGTGCAGCCCGCTGATGAAACCGTCGACGACGCTGCGAGCGACCAGTTCCAGGTTATCGATACGGGTCAGCACTTCCGGGTCGATGAAGCGTTGTCCCGGAATCTGTCCCTGTGCTTCTTTTGGCCGCAGCATCTCTAACCCGGCGCTACATGCCGGAACTCGGCAGCGGCACCGCGCCGATGAGTTGGTCGATTAGCGCGTCGGCGCCCACCTTTTCGGATTCGGCGTGAAAGTTACGCAGCACCCGGTGGCGCAGCACGGGTTTCGCGAGCTGCGCGATGTCGTCGAAGTCGACGTGATAGCGGCCGTTGATCAGGGCGCGTGCCTTGCCGCCCAGCACCAGGTATTGCGCCGCGCGGGTACTGGCGCCGTAGGCGACCCAGTCGGTGACAAATTCGGGTGCATCGGCACTGCCGGGGCGGCTGCTGCGCACCAGGTCGAGCGCGTACTGCGATACCGCCCGCGACACCGGCACCTGGCGCACCAGTTTCTGAAAGGCGCGGATCTGCTCGCCGTTCATGGCGTATTCGAACTCGATATCGCGCAGCGACGTGGTCTGCCGCACCACTTCCAGCTCTTCCTCGGCGGACAGGTAATCGATAACGATTTCGAACATGAAACGATCCAGCTGGGCCTCGGGCAGGGGATAGGTGCCTTCCAGCTCGATCGGGTTTTGCGTGGCGAATACGAAGAAAGGCTCTTCGAGGTCGTAGGTCGTGCCCTGCACGGTAACCCGGTGTTCCTGCATCGCCTCGAGCAGCGCGGACTGGGTTTTGGGCGGCGTGCGGTTGATTTCGTCGGCAAGCACGATATTGGCAAACACCGGGCCCGGCAGAAAGTTAAGCTCGCGCCTGCCGGTCTCCGGGTTTTCCTGCACCAGGTCGGTTCCGGTAATGTCAGAGGGCATCAGGTCCGGGGTGAACTGGATGCGCGAAAATTTCAGATCCAGCACCTGGGCGATGGAGTGTATCAGCAGCGTCTTGGCGAGGCCGGGCACGCCGACGATCAGGCTGTTGCCGCCTGCCAGGATAGTCAGCAATACCTGTTCGACCACGCTGTCCTGACCGACGATCAGTTTGCCGAGCTCGCTGCGGGCACGCCGGTAGCGCTGCACCAGGTCCTCGGCGAGACGGATGTCGTCCGCGGCCTGCAGGGATTCTGCCTGTTCTGTCTTTGTATCCACCGGTGAGTCCTCTCCTTACGGTTGTTACCGAGCCGTGTCAGCCTGCGACGAGCGAGGCACCGACGCCGGTCTACTGTGTCGGTTCGCCTGCGTTTGCCGCCTCCCGCAACGACAGCAGCAGCTCCTGCGCCTGGAAGTAATTGGGCGCGATCTCCAGCGCATATAGTATCTGCTCGCGTGCCGAAGATCGATTGTCGGCGCGATTATAGGCCCGCGCCAGCTGGTAATGCGCCTCGGCCCGGTCAACCGGGTCCAGCGCCAGTACGGCGCGGCGTTCGCGTGCCGCCTCGTTCCAGCGCTCGAGACTGGCCAGGTGACGCGCCAGGTCGCGATGCACCTCGAGATCGTAGGGATAAATGAACAATGCCGCTTCCAGTGCCGCCGCGGCCCCCTCGGTATCACCGCGCCCGGCGCGCAGCCTGGCCAGCTGCAGATGCGCCTCGTAGTGCTCGGCGTTGATCGCGATCATGTTTTCGAGCTGCTGTTGCGCCGCGCCAGGCCGCTCCTGCTTCAGGTAGAGCTGCGCCAACAGCCAGTAGCTGCTGTCGCCGCCGGCGTATTCCGGGAATAGCTGCTGCGCCCGCGTCAGAAACAGTTCGGCCAGCTCGAGGTTACCCTGTTCGAGCAATTGCGTTCCGAGCCTGAACTGGTCGAAATACTTGTCTGGCAACGCGGTGTCGGGAGAAAGCTGCCTGGAAGCGGTGCCGGATTCGGCGCCGGCACCCGGGCTCAGCGCCTGTAGCGCGATCGAGTACTTATCCTCGAGAAAAGCGTCGAAGGCCGCGTCCAGCGTTTCGCTGTCGAGTTGCAGCTCGTCGAGTAACACGGTATCGGGCATCCTGCTGTCACGAAAAGCCGATAAAACCGCTCGAATGGTGTCGAAGCCCCAGCGCTCTTCGATGAATTCGAACACCAGCGAGGCCTGGAAATAGGAATGAATGATTTGCTCCGGGTAGCTCGGGCGGACAAAACCGTTGTTGAGCTGACTGAGCGGCAGCAGTCGTCCCTCGAGATACGCCTGCAGGAATCCCGGATCGACGTCGCCGCCCCACCCCGGGCGCGCGATGCGCTCTTCGTAAACCGCGAGGCCCTCGGAAAACCAGCGCGGCACGCGGTTGTCGGTCATCGACAGGTGGAACACGTGCGCCAGTTCGTGCCACAGGGTCGAGCCCCAGTTAAAGGTTCCGCGTTCGCGCGCGGCCGGTGAGTCCATCGCGACCACCGGGCCGAAGCTGACCCCGAGCAGGCCAACGCCGGCCAGCCCGACCGAGCGCACCGAGAAATCGGCATGGTCAGGATACAGCTCGATGCGAATCGGCAGCTGCGGCCGGTGATTGTAGCGGGCCGAAAAAGACCGGTAAGCCTGTTGCGCCAGGTCGTGGATGTATTCCTCGAGCAGCGCGTTTTCGTCGCCATGCAGCACCACGCGGAAGCTCCCCCGGTCGAGCTCCACGTAATCGCTGAAACTGTCCGCGAGCTGCAGTGTATTCTTGATCCAAACGTTGTAAGGGTCGCCGCTGAACGAGCGTTCGAGGTTGTCGCGGCCAGCCTGCATCTGCCCCAGGCGCAGCTGGTTCATCCCGAGCAGGCCGTAGCCCTGCCACGACTCGGGATCCAGCTCTACTGCCCGGCGCGCGAAACCTGTCGCTTCGCGGTAAAGCCGGTTTTGCGCCGACATTTCGGCCAGCAGCGTGTAGAGGCCGGCGTAATCCGGATTCAATGCCAGCACCCGGGCCTCGATTTGTTCGAACCCTGCCTGGTCGTGTTCGAGCCGATGGATAACCGCCAGGGTGGCGAGGGCTTCGAGCGAGCGCGGATTCACCTGCAGCGCGAGCTCGGCCTCGCGCCGCGCGTCGTCGAATTGCTCCAGCTCGATAAACAGGCGCGCCAGCAGCACGCGCGCCGGCACCAGGTTGGGATTGAAAGACAGCGCCTTGAGGGTGCTGGTGACCGCCTCCGAGGAGTAATCGAAATGCTGGCTGCGCGCCAGGCCCAGCAGGGCGCGCGGATGGCGGTCGTCTCGCGACAGGACTTCCTGGAATACCTGCAGCGCTTCCTGGTTGTTGTATTTCTCCAGCAGCAGTTCCCCGAGCGCGATACCGGCTTCCAGGTTGGCGGGATCGCGGCGCAGTACGTCGTCGAAAATTCGGACCGCCTGCTTGAACAATTGGGGGTCGGATTTGCCGAGATGCCGGGTCGCCTCCGCGACCGCATGCAGATCTCGCGTGCCCAGGCCGGCGCCGGTTTGATAAGCCTCGCGGATTTGCCGCCACAGGTCTCCGGCGGCCTGCCGTTCCCCGCGCTGCAGATGAACTTCGGCGAGCCTCGAACGAGCCATCAACGTATCCTGTCCGGATAATTCGATTATGCGCTGAAAGTGGGCGGCGGCAGCATCCAGCTCGCCGGTCGCAAGCTCCAGTTCACCCAGCAAGTGCAGTAAACGGGTATCGTCGGGCTCGACCTCGAGATCGCTGCGTCCTTGCTCGAGCGCGGCCTGGTAATCGCCAGCCAGGCGTAACGCCTCCAGCCGTTCGAGCTCGGCGTCGGTCGCCGCCGAAGCCGGTAGCGCGCAGGCCAGTAACAGCAGCAGTGCGATGTTTTTCATTTAACTGTCTCCTGCCCTGATTTCACGGCTGAGCAGCGCGAGATCGATCAGCAGGGTTTCGAGTCGGTCGTAATAGCTGCTGCGCTCCATGTTTCCGCGCTGCCGTTTCAAGTCACGGATCGACTGTTCCAGTTGCTGCTTACGCTGTAGCATCGCGACCAGTTTACTCGAGGCACCGGTCGCCGCCGAACGCGGTTGCTGCAGGTAAACCCGGTCCGCCAGCTTCCCGTCCACCTCGTATTCTCCCGGTTCGAGGCTGCCTTCGCCGTCGCCGTTGTCGTCCAGTAGCGCATGTTCGGTCAACAGCCGCTTGTCGCTATCGTAGCTGCGCTGGACTTCGAGGCGGGCAAAGTCGAAAGCCTCCAGCATCGATATGCGTTCATCCTTGTCGCGGTCCGCACCAGCCGTGGCGAATGCGGATACGAAAAAATCGGCGAACAGCGGCGCGTGCAATTCCTGGCCGCTTGCGGTAGCCGTTATGACGATGCGGTTACCCGCCGCCAGCCGCTTGATAAACGGGCCGCTGGCCGAAGCGGTATTGACGACCACCAGTTGCCGGTCTCCGAGCAGGTCGAGCGCGGCGCCGAGTTCGTCGGCGGAAATATCGGGCCCCGGCAGGTTGAACAACGCGCTGTCGCCGCGTGCGTTACCGTGCCCGATCAGGATCACGAAAACGCGGTCCTCGATGCCGGCCCTGGTACCGATCTCGCGAACCGCCTGCAGCAGGGATTGCTTGTCGGCCGGCCGATGGTTCGCACTATCGCTTTCCGCGACCAGCATGAGGACATTGTTCCTCGCGATCCCGGCGTCTAGCGCGGCCTGCATCAGCGTCTCTGCCTGGCTGGTAAACTGCTGGCGGTAGGCCTCGGTACCGCCGATACCGCTGACGATCAGCAGGTGATGCTGCAGCGCCAGGGCGTTTTGCGAGGCGAGCAACAGCAGGCAGGCGGCGACGACGGTTTTCATACCAGGTTCTGCCAGCGTCGGTAGCCCCACTCGGCGCACAGGACCAATACCAGTAACAGGAATATCGCCGGCATATCCCACAGTTCGTGACGCGTCAGCGCGCGGGCGCCTCGCTGCTGGCGACTCAGGGCTTGCGCCAGTCCACCGGTTTCGCCGGCTGGCAGCAACTCACCACCGGTCAGGGCCGCAATCTGGCCCAGCAGCGCCGGGTTCATTTCCGACTCATAGTATTCATTGCCTTCGGGGGTGACCCGGAATTGCGATTCGGCGCTGCTGAGCATCGTGCCCTGCTGGTCGAGCTCGACCCTGACCTGGTAATTCCCCGGCTCGGTAACCGCCAGTTCAGCCGCGTAGATACCCTGTAGCGATGTATCCCGGGCCAGCTCGATCACCTGCTCGAGTCCGCCAGGCGTAGTCACCACGGCGCGCGCCTGCGCCGCGTTATCGGCGGTATAGTCGGGCTGCAGTACTTCGCTGCGCAGGCTGATGCTGCCGCCGCTGTGAATGCCGTGGCTCGAAAGCGTCAAATCCAGCCGCTCTGGAACTCCTTGCGCCAGCCAGCGCAATAGCTGCCGCCACAGCAGCTCGTGCGTCTGGTCTTCGAGCTCGATGTCCTGGTGCATTTGCCACAACCAGGAATTCTGCACCGGGAACGCCATCACCTTGCCGCGACCATAGCGCTGAAAAGCCATTCCCACGTAAGCAGTCTCGTCGTCGCTCGCATCGCTGGCAAGCAGCAGGGTGGCGCCCGGTTTGACCTGCTGAATCGGGTTGACGATGGTTAGTGGGGGCAGCGTCAGCCAGCGTGCAATCGATTTATCGCGACTTGCGGCGAGCAACAGGGCCGGGTGCACCAGCGCCGCCGCGGTCGGCTGCAGCCTGATGTCGCGGCGAAACTCGGGTTGCGCCCGCGGCGCCATCACTACCGGCGATAAATCCTGCAGCACCGACTCGTGGTAACCGCCCTCGGCGAAGGCGCGGCGTCCGCCGAGCATTAACAGGCCGCCACCGCGCCGGCTGACGAACTCGACGATCATGTCCTGTTGCTCGCGGCTCAACAGCGCCAGCTCGACGCTCCCCAGGATCAGCGCATCGTAGGAAAACAATTCATCCCTGGTTATCGGGAAACCGTTACGTAACTCATCTTCGGACTCGATGCCCACGCGGTAAAACTTGGCGTCGGCGGTGCGCATCAGGCCGGCCAGCGCAATCTGCTCGTCATCGGCTACCGCGCGCCGCACAAACTTGAACTCGAAACGGGGCTCACCTTCGAAGTACAAAATCCTGGTTTTACGCTGGTCGACCGACAGGGTCGCCTGGCGGCGATTATTGGCCGTGATTGGTTCGCCAGGGAGGGCGCCGAGTTTGAATTCCAGTTGCCGCGCCCCGGCGTCGTCGGTGGCAAGCGGTATTTCGAGCGTCTGCTCGCCGCCCGCGAGCCTGATCTGCTGGCGATGCAGTATGCGGCTATCGTCCACAACCTGCAGATCCAGCGTCTCGCCATCGTAACCCTGTTGACGGATACTCAGCCTGGCGTTGATCCGGCTGCCTTTTAACACCTGTCGCGGTACTTCGATCCGGCTGATTTCGATATCGCGCGGGTATTGCGTCTCGCCGACCCCGATGCCGAACACCGGGGTGGCCGCGGCCTTCAATTCCAGCAACGTGGCCTCGAGTTGCGCGGTCGACTGCATCGCGCCATCGCTCACGACAACCAGGCCGGCGAGCGGTTCTCCCTGCAGCGCCGCCTGCACGAACTGCAGGGCCTGCTGCAGATCGCTGTCGCCGTCGGTAAAATCGAGGCCGCTAATGTCGTCTATCGCCCGGGTGTCGGCGCCAAATCTGAACAAACGGGTGTCGAAGTTTTCACGCAGGGCGCGCAGCAGCGGCCCGCGCTCGGTGTCGAACTGCTGCTCGATATAGGCGCTGCGCGCTCCTGCCCCGTGATCCAGTCGCATGCTGATCGAATTGTCCAGCAGCACGCCGACCACCCCGGGTTGCGGCACGCGCGCGGTGACTTCCAGCAGCGGTCGCGACAGGCTGAACAATACCAGTGAAATCGCGAGGCTGCGTAGCACCGCGGTTACCAGCAGGTGACGATTTCGAACTCGCCTGCCGATGCGCGCGTATCCGAGCAGCAGTAGCGTCAGCGCGAGCACGGCCAGTGGCGCCATTGCCAGCTGCCAGGCGGGCAGCGCCAGGATCAGTCTGCCGCCTGAGAAAAAATCTGCCGGGAATTTGAACAGGAACTCGAACATGGGCTTGATCGATCGGGCGACGCTAGTGGGTCATCGCGTAAATCACGAAATTAATCCCGATTTCGAAGGCATAAGTCGAGAACTTGAGCGGATAAGCCGGGTCATCCGCCCATTCCCAGGCGTCGCCCAGGTCGGTATTCCAGTTGATCAACACCATCAATCGCCCGTCGTCGTCGAAGATGCCGCGCACGTGAGGCACGAAACCGTCGTACTCGTGGGTGGGTCCGCCGCTTGGAGCGCCCCATCCCTGGCGGACATTCGGCACCTGAATGATCCGGTCGATATTGTAAAACGCGTTAAACACCGGGTGATCCGGCGGTACTTCGACGACAGCGCGATCCGGGAATACCCGCTGCATCTGGGTCACAAACTGCTCCCAGGCCCAGCTCCCCCAGAAGTCGTCGATCACCAGGAAGCCGCCGGCCAGCAGATAATTCCTGAGCGCCAGCACTTCCTTGTCGGTAAGCGACATCGAGCCCACTTCGACCGCGTACAGCAGTGGAAAGCGCCGCAGTCTCGGGTCGGTTAACTCGATCGCGTTGTCCGATTCGTAAGCGTCGATGATGCTCAGGCGTTTGAGAGCTATCAGGAACTGGTGGTCCGCCTTGGGATAGTCGATCGCCCAGCGCCCGCCTTCGTCGTAATCGTCGAACTCGCCGCTATAAATGCCCCGGGTAAAGTAAAACTCGTGCGAGTTGCCGGGAATGTCGGCCAGCGCCCTGTGGGACGGCTCGGCGGTAGCGCCAGCCTTATCGGATTCGGCCGCCGTCAGCGCCGGAATGACGCAGGCCGCAAGGAAAAGTAGCAGTGTCGGTCCGTGTTTCATTGTGGTGCTATCGATCGCTGGCGGAATAGCGCGGGTTTAGTTCGGGGTTAGCATGATGTCGAAGCGCCCGAACAGGATGGTTTCTCCGTTCACCGTGGATTCTTCGAGGAATATTGCCCGGCCGTCGCCGTAGTGATCCTCCAGGTTTGGATCTCCTTTGAACAGGATACTGGTGTCGTAGTACTCATACTGGTCGATATAAACCTCGAGATGAACATGCCTCGCCCCGCTGTAGTTTTCCGGAACCACCGAGCCGAACTGGTAGCGTCCCTTGTCGTCCGACAGCAGCACGGCTCGATAGTTCTCGCTGTAGTCTCCGTTGCCGTCTGCCTGACGGACGCTGATCGGAATCCCGGCGAGAGGAGTACCATCGATGCTGGTTACCCGGCCGCGGATATTCATGCGCTGCCCCGGGTCCCCGGGGCGCCACATATCGACGAGTTTGCTTTTCTTTTGCTCACTGTTACCGGTCTCGGACTCCGCCTGGGCGAGGATTAGTGCCGATGCGAATACCGAATCAAACGGGAGCAGGCTCGCGACTGCGATCATTGCGGCAAGAGCGATGGATCTTAACATTGCAGCTTCTCGTCAGAGTAAATATGACCGGGCAACTATACTATTTATCGGTGCCCGGTACAGCAAATCGCGCTTTTCAGTGCCCGGTCAGGTTGCAGATTCAGTTTGAATCGCGCTTTAAGCCGCACCAGTTTAACGCGTTAGCTGATCCGTTTATCACGGCTGGAGCGTATCAATTTTTCAATAACCTGAAAGATAAAGTGCCTGTGCGCGTGACCATGCCGGCTGCCCGGAGGGTATTCCTCTTGAAACAGTCACATCGCGGGCTCTATCCGCTCAAGACAGGATTGAAATTACCTTTCGGGCGATCGAACTGTGATACTTTAGAGCGTCGATTTGTTAGCTGCGTTCGGTGTTACCAGAGATGAGAATGGAATGAAGGTAAATCTATCCACAGGCTACTGTCGACAGGCAGCGCTAATGGCGTTACTGGCGTTGACGCTTGCCGTGGAGCTTGCGGCGGCCCCGGTGGCTCTGGTCGAGCTCGCCGTGGTCGAGCGCAAGGACATCGTCGAAACCCTGCGCCTGACCGGCTCACTCACATCTCCCTTCCGGGCACGCTTATCTCCCGATGTCGAGGGCCGGTTGATCAGCCTCGAGGTCGATGCGGGCGACCGCGTCGAGGCCGGGCAAGTGCTGTTCCGGCTGGACGACGAACTGGCGCGACTCGAACTGGCGCAGGCCATCGCCGCCGAACACGAGGCCGAGGCCGCCCTGGCGGACTCTAAAAGGCGCCTGATCGAGGTCAGGGAGCTGGTCGCCGAGAACACCTTCCCCGAGAGCGAGGCGCTCAGCCTGGATGCGCTGGTAACGCGCAACACGGCTGTTCTCGAACGCCGCCGCGCCGAGCGCGCATTCGCCGCCGCGATGCTAGAGCGACATACACAGAAATCCCCTTTTAGCGGCGTGATTGCCGCCCGCGACGCAGATCTCGGCGAGCGCGTCGATACCGCCTCCAACGTATTGCTGCTGGTGGCGATCGATCGCCTGCAGCTGGACCTGCAGGTGCCGCAGCAATATTTCCAGCGCGTTACCGCGGATACGGCAGTAAGCCTGAGTCTCGACGCCCTGCCCGGGCAAATACTGGCGAGCCGCGTATCGCAGGTGGTGCCGGTAAGCGATCCCGATGCGCGCACCTTCCTGGTGCGGGCAGAGGTCGAAAATTCCGCCGGGAAGCTGACGCCAGGCATGTCGGTACGCGCCGTATTGCGCATCGGCACCGATCGCCAGGCCGAGGTGGTGCCGCGCGATGCCATTATTCGCTATCCGGACGGTCGCACCGTGGTCTGGGTGGCCGCGGTGGACGATGATCGCTACGCGGTCGAAGAGCGCGTGGTAAAAACCGGGCTGATTTTCGACGACAGCGTGGAGATTGTCGACGGGCTCGCCGTGGGCGAACGCGTGGTAATTCGCGGTAACGAGTCGCTGCAGCAGGGCCAGCAGGTCCGGATCAGCGGCTAAGCCAGAAGCGCAAATGTTCGAAAAAATCATCAATCGCGGCACTCTGATGACGGTTATCGTCGGGGTCGTTGTCGTGCTCGGCATCGTCGCGACCTTCCGCGTTCCGGTGCAGATGATTCCCGATCTCGACGTGCGCACGGTGCAGGTGCGAACCTCCTGGCCGGGCGCCACACCGCAGGACATCGAAAAGGAAATTCTGATCGAGCAGGAAGAATACCTGCGCAGCATACCCAGCCTGCAGCGCATCGAGGCAACGGCGTCCTCAGGCTCGGCTCGCGTCGAGCTAGAGTTCCCGGCCGGTGTCGACATTAACGAAACCCTGATTCGAGTGAACAACGCGCTATCGCAGGTGCCGTCGCAGGTGCCGTCTTACCCCGCCACGGTAAAGCAGCCGCGCATCTTCGCCGAGTCCTTCTCCAGCAACTCTTTCATGTATTTTCGCGTGGCGCCGCTCGACGGTAATCCGCGCGGGCTCGACATGGATATGATGCGCGACTTCGTCTCCGACAACGTGCGTACGCGGATGGAAACCGTCGAGGGAGTCTCGAGCGTCGAGGTCTGGGGTGGCGCCGACCGCCAGGTGCAAATTCTGCTCGAGCCGGCGGCGCTGGCCGAGCGCGGGCTAACCGTGGCCGACGTGCGCACCGCGCTGCGCGAGCGTAACCGGGATGTCACCGGCGGCAAGCTCGAAGCGGGCAAGCGCAGTTACCTGTTGCGCACCATTGGCCGCTTCGATGACATCGAATCGCTCAGCGAACTGATCCTGGCCCGCCGTGGCGACCTGGTTATCCGTCTTGGCGACGTGGCGCGCGTGCGGCTGGATCATTTCGAGGTCGCGCGCGAGGCCTTCGTCAACGGCAAGCCGGTACTGTTTCTCGCGGTTAACCGCGAGCTTGGTTCCAACGTTATCGAAATCAAGGACGCGATGTTCGAGGAAGTGGAACGTATTAATTCAGAGCTGCTGGCGAACGCCGGCATGGAGTTACGTCTCAACGCGACCGATACCGTTTATGTCGAGCAGTCGATTGCCACCGTGTGGCGCAACCTCGCGCTGGGCGCGGTGCTGGCTACTCTGGTCATGTTCCTGTTCCTGCGCTCGGGACGAATGACGCTGGTCGGCGTCATCGGGATTCCGATCTGTACCATCGCCGCGTTTCTCGGCCTGCTGCTGGCCGGACGCACGATTAACGTCATTTCGCTTGCCGGCGTTGCCTTTTCGATCGGTATGACTCTCGACAACACGATCGTCGTGCTCGAAAGCATCGAGTGGGAGCGCCGCAAGGGACTGAAACGCCTGCAGGCCGCGATCACCGGCGTACGGCGGGTATGGCCGGCGGTGTTGGCGTCGACGCTGACCACGGTGCTGGTGTTCATCCCGATTATTTTCATCGAGGAAGAGGCCGGGCAGCTTTACGGCGACATCGCTGTCGGCGTTTCGGCGACTATCCTGGTGTCGATGCTGGTCGCGATCACGGTAGTGCCTACGGCGTCGGCGAACTTCGCGCTGCGCGACGATCCGGGTAGCGGCGCGGTGAAATCCGCCCCGGCGGCGGGTTCGATGCGCGGACTGCTCGCCGGCATCAACTGGCTGGTCGACACCTCGCTGCGCCGCGCCCTGGTGATGCTGGTAACCGCAAGCCTGAGCGTTGC
>CAMYON010000013.1 GCA_947260025.1 uncultured Gammaproteobacteria bacterium | reverse complement strand
CGCTTACCTGATTTCTGCTTTGATCGGCATCGATCACCAGGTATCGAGTCGGATCGTTCGCGGCGATCTGCAAGAATGCGTCTCGCACGCGGGCATGGTAGGCGGCGCCTTTTTTCTCGAAACGATTCTCGCTGCCGCCACGATCCTCGGCGCGTTGCAGCGCGATCGATTCTGCCAGGTCGAGGATTATTACCAGCGCTGGTTGAAATTCACCGACCACAATCTCATGAACTCGTTCCACGATATCGAGCCCAAGATTACCGGCAATTCCCTGGAAAGCCCGACTCGAATCGGCGTAGCGATCACTGATAACCCATTGATTCGCCGCCAGCGCCGGCCATACGGTATCACGCAGGTGAGCACGGCGCGCCGCATACATCAGTAACAGTTCGGTCAGGTCATCCCACTTCTCTGGCTCGCCGGTAACCAGCAGTTGACGGATATCCTCGGCAGCGGGCGAACCTCCCGGCTCGCGCGTCAGGATTGCCGCGTGTCCTGCAGCCTGCAGTGACTGCAGCAACCGGCGGGATTGAACGCCCTTACCGGAGCCGTCGACACCGTCGATCACAATCATTCTGTTCGGTTTCACTTCTGTGGTCACAAGATTGCCTGGATCCGGTTATTTCTTACGCCCTTTCAACTGGTAACGGTTTACCGCGGCATTATGCTCTTCGAGTGTCTCCGAAAAATGATGCGTGCCGTCGCCCTTTGACACAAAGTACAGCGCCTTCGTTTCTGCGGGGTGTAATGCCGCCCGGATGGAATCGAGCCCCGGCAATGCAATTGGTGTCGGCGTCAACCCCGCGCGCCGGTAGGTATTATACGGTGTGTCTTTTTTTAAATCCCGAAAACGAATATCACCGTCAAAACTCTCGCCCAGCCCGTAAATGACGGTGGGATCGGTCTGCAGGCGCATGTTGCGTTTCAGGCGCTCGGTGAACACGCCGGCAATTAGCGGACGTTCGAACCCGGCGCCGGTTTCCTTTTCGATAATCGACGCCAGTATCAGGGCTTCATAGCTCGATTTTAACGGTAAATCGCTGGCGCGCTGGCTCCATTCTCGCTCCAGGTGTTGCTGCATGACCTGGTAGGCGCGACGCAGAAAATCAATATCGCTGGTGCCCTTCGGAAAACGATAGGTATCCGGGAAAAACATCCCTTCGGGATGCTGGTCGGGATAGCCGATCAGGCTCATGATTTCCTCGTTGGTTTTATCCCGCAGCCTGTGTTCGATGACGAGATCATCGGCGATAGCATCGAGCATCTGTCGGAACGACCAGCCTTCGATCACGGTAAAGCTGTACTGTATCGAGTTTCCGTGAACAAAAACCTCGATCAGGTCATCCGGCGTTTGCCCGGACTCGAGCCGGTACTCGCCCGCCTTTACCCGGGTTTCAACGCCCTTGAGTTTGGCCAGCAGGATGAAGAGCCAGGGGTCGTCAATAATTTTTTGCATCGCCAGGTCCTGAGCGATGAGCTTGATGTTACTGCCAGACTTGATCAGAAATACCGACTGCTCCTGCGGCAGCCTGATCGTGTTGTGCTGAAAGCTGAGTAACTGATAAGTCAGCACCCCGATCACCAGCAGGCAGGCCAGCAGGCCCCATTGAATCAGTCGTTTGAATAGTCTGGCCATGGCGTAACGCTAAACCGAAGCTTGCTGTGATTGTACGGCGTTAATCCTCGCACTATGGTGTCCGTCGGCTTTAGTCGTTCGGCAGCATTCAGACTGAGCTAACGACGAGCTCTGCGGACCCTGGGTCTGATTCACCCTGTTGTGCCGTAACGTCAAGCGGCAGACCCTGACATCGGGCTGCTGACAGGGAGCCCCACGGCACATCGATCGGGTCGGCTAGATTAACTTGAAGACGCAGGTACCGTTGGTGCCACCAAAGCCGAACGAATTCGACATCGATACCGACAGTTTCATTTCCCTGGCAGTATTCGGTACAAAGTCCAGGTCGCATTCCGGGTCCTGGTTTTCAAGATTAATTGTCGGTGGCACGACCTGGTCTCGCAGCGCCAGGATCGAAAATATGGCTTCGATGCCACCGGCAGCACCGAGCAGATGCCCGGTCATCGACTTGGTTGAACTCACCACCATGTTATAGGCGTGATCGCCCAGGGCCAGTTTTACTGCCCTGGTCTCGGCTATATCCCCTGCTGGCGTCGAGGTGCCATGGGCGTTGATGTAATCAACGTCTTCAGGATTCAATCCGGCATCGTTGAGCGCGTTTCGCATGCAGCGCGCAGCGCCCTCACCACCTTCCGACGGTGCGGTCATATGGTAGGCGTCACCGCTCATGCCATAGCCGACGAGTTCGCAATAAATATCGGCGCCTCGCTGTTTCGCCATTTCATACTCTTCGAGTACCACAACACCGGCACCGTCACCGAGCACAAAACCGTCGCGGTCACGGTCCCAGGGCCGACTCGCGGCTTCCGGGTCATCGTTGCGGGTGGAGAGGGCCCTGGCCGCGGCAAAGCCACCGACGCCAAGTGCCGAGGTCGCCATTTCGGCACCGCCGGCAACCATGACATCGGCATCGCCGTAAGAGATCATGCGTGCGGCATCGCCGATATTGTGTGCACCAGTCGTGCAGGCGCTAACGATCGAAATGTTCGGGCCTTTCAAGCCCCGCATGATCGAAAGGTTGCCGGATACCATGTTGATAATAGAACTGGGTACGAAGAACGGTGAAATTTTTCTGGGTCCGCCGGCAACATAGGCGTCGCGATTTTTTTCGATTGTGGGTAAGCCGCCAATCCCGGAACCGATGGCGACACCGATGCGCTCGGCATTGGCTTCGGTCACCTCGATGCCGGAATTGTCCAGCGCCTGGATCCCCGCCGCAACACCAAAATGGATAAAGGTATCCATTTTCTTGATGTCCTTGAATGAAAGGTACTGGGTAGCATCGAAATCTTTAACCGAACCAGAAATACGAGTCGCAAACTGGCTCGCATCAAAGGCGGTGATCGGTGCAATGCCGCTCTTTCCGGCAACGATGTTTTCCCAGGACTCTGCTACTGTATTGCCAACCGGAGTCAACAATCCGAGCCCCGTTACTACGACACGACGTTTTGACAAAATTCAATCCTCTTCAGGTAGGTTGCTACTCGATCAATAAATGAAAATGCCGCTTAACATACGAGATGGTAAGCGGCATCCTTCGATTCGAGTAACTTTATTAAAGGTTAGCGTTGACGTAGTCGATAGCGAGTTGAACACTGGTAATCTTTTCCGCCTCTTCGTCCGGAATCTCGGTTTCAAATTCTTCTTCCAGTGCCATAACCAGCTCTACGGTATCGAGGGAGTCAGCACCTAAGTCATCGACAAAGGATGCCTGGTTTGTCACTTCCTCTTCCTTGACGCCTAATTGTTCTGCAACAATTTTTTTCACACGTTCTTCAACAGAGCTCATTTTAAGAGTTTCTCCTGGTTAATAAATCGATAACTAGTAAGGGGCGATATTGTATTGAAAAGCCGGTTTAGTTGCCACAAATGTCTAAATTTTTTTTCGGCACTAAAATTGCTTAAAAATCAATTAGTTATAGTAATATTCTGCAGTTTTCAGCTACGGCATATACATTCCGCCATTGACGTGAATGGTCTCCCCGGTGATATAAGCGGCCGCCGGCGAGGCCAGAAATACAACCGCCGCTGCAACTTCTTCGGCCGAACCGAGTCGCCCCAGAGGGATCTGACTCGCCAGTGCTGCTCGTTGCTCCTCGGGCAATTCACGGGTCATATCGGTATCGATAAATCCGGGCGCGACGGTGTTGACCGTTATGCCCCGAGAACCGATCTCGCGTGCCAGGGATTTGCCAAATCCGAGCAAGCCTGCCTTCGCCGCGGCGTAGTTAGTTTGCCCGGGATTGCCGGTAGACCCGACAACCGAGGAAATATTAATAATGCGTCCGCTGCGCTTTTTCATCATCGGCCGTAATACTGCCTTGCTCATGCGAAACACCGAACTGAGATTAGTGTTGATGATTTCTTCCCACTGCTCGTCCTTCATCATCATCAACAGCGTGTCCCGGGTAATACCGGCATTATTCACCAGTATATCGGGTGAGCCGAATTCCTCGTTGACCTGTTTCAGGCAGGCCGCGACCGAATCCGATTCGGAAACATTTAGCACCATGCCCTTGCCCGTGACCCCACTTTCGGCAAAGGCTGTGGAAATGCTGTCGGCACCTGATTCGCTGGTTGCGGTACCGATAACCGTTGCATGTTGTGCGCCCAACGCCAGCGCGATGGCTTTTCCGATACCGCGGCTGGCTCCGGTAACGAGCGCGACTTGATCGCTTAACATGTCAATTCTCCCCTACAGATTGATTTGTGCTGGCCAACGAATCGGCATCAAAAATAGCATACGACTGCAGCGACCGCTCGATGCGTCGAGTCAAACCGGTCAATACCTTGCCCGGGCCGCATTCGATCAAGCCCCCTATTCCCTGTTGCCGCATCGTGTTGACGCTCGCTACCCATTTGACAGGCTGGTAAAGCTGTAGCTTCAGTCGTTCCCTGATATCGTCTACCGACGTCGCGACGGCGGCATTCTGGTTATGCACCACCGGTACTTCGGGCATGCGAATTTCGAGCTGCTCGAGTTCGAGCGCGAGTTCTTCGGCCGCACCGGTCATTAGCGAACAATGCGACGGCACGCTGACCGGCAGCGGCAGCGCGCGCCGGGCGCCAAGACTGCTGGCCTGTTCCATTGCCGCCTCCACCGCGGCCGTCGCGCCGGCAATGACGACCTGCCCCGGGGCATTAAAATTGACGGCTTCGACGACGCCGCTGTCTACCAGAGAACAGGCCTTGATAACGTCTTCATCGTCAAGCCCGATGATGGCCGCCATCGCGCCCTCGCCGGCAGCAACGGCGTGTTGCATTAGTTCACCGCGTCGCGCAACCAGCCTGACCGCGTCCGCGAGATCGAGACTGCCGGCACAAACCAGCGCAGTGTACTCGCCAAGGCTATGCCCCGCCATTAGCGTCGCGGCGGGCATCCCTGCCTGCGCACTGGCTATTCGCCAGCATGCGACACCAGCACAGAGCATCGCCGGCTGGGTCACAGTGGTGTCGTTGAGCCGCTCCTCCGGTCCGTTGCTGACCAGCGCCCAAAGGTCGTAGTCGAGACTGTCGGAAGCCTGTTCGAAGATGTCGATCACGGTCGCCTGGTGATCGTTCCAGGCGGTCATCATACCAACCGATTGTGATCCCTGGCCGGGGAAAACATAGGCGTAATTTGTCATGGTTTGGAAAGTCGTATGAAAAACAACGGGATATTATCACAGGGTATGGATTAGAGGTTACTCACTCTATTGATATACCCGGTAAATAATGGATAATGGCGCGCTTTAAACAACGAGCTAGAAAATGCCAAAAGGCGATCACATCGAGATGCGCGGGGTAGTCAAGGAAACCCTGCCGAACACCATGTTTCGTGTTGAACTGGAAAACGGGCATGTGGTGACGGCACACATCTCTGGAAAAATGCGTAAACACTACATTCGTATACTAACTGGAGATACGGTTACCGTAGAGTTAACGCCTTACGATCTGACCAAAGGCAGGATAACTTTCCGCGACCGTTAAGCGGCTAGTTTACCGGAGCGCTTTCCTTGGTCTTGCCTGTCTGGACCACTTCGCAGTGCAGCTTGTCATTCTGGATATCGATTTTCACCCGGCCACCGCTGGTGAGCCCGCCGAATAGCAGCTCGTCCGCGAGCACCTGCTTGATCTCGTCCTGAATCACCCGCGCCATCGGGCGCGCTCCCATCTTCGGATCATAGCCTTTTTCCGCCAGCCAGCGCCGCGCCGCATCGCTGACGGTCATGCTGACTTTCTTGGCTTCGAGCTGCGATTCGAGTTCGATCAGGAACTTGTCGACCACGTTCAATATGACGTTGGTGTCGAGTGCCTTGAACTGGATAGTGGCATCGAGTCGGTTTCTGAATTCGGGGGTGAAGGTTTTCTTGATCGCCTCGCTCCCATCCAGCGTATGGTCCTGCAGCGTAAAACCCATCGATGCGCGGCTCATTTGCTCGGCGCCGGCATTGGTGGTCATCACCAGTATGGTGTTGCGAAAATCTGCTTTACGACCGTTGCTGTCGGTCAGCGTACCGTTGTCCATCACCTGCAACAGCAGGTTGAAGACGTCGGGATGGGCCTTTTCGATTTCGTCGAGCAGTACGACCGAGTAAGGGTGTTTGTTGAGTTCCTCCGTCAACAGACCACCCTGATCGTAGCCGACGTATCCCGGGGGCGCGCCGATCAGTCGCGAGACCGTATGGCGTTCCATGTACTCGGACATATCGAAGCGGATCAGTTCGATCCCCATGATCTTGGCAATCTGGCGGCAAACCTCGGTTTTACCGACACCGGTCGGGCCCGAGAACAGGAATGAACCGACCGGTTTAGATTCGCGGCCCAAACCCGAACGCGACATCTTGATCGCCGCATCCAGCGCTTTGATCGCTTCATCCTGGCCGAATACCACGCGCGACAGGTTCTTGCCAAGGTTTTTCAACATATCCAGGTCGGTGGTGCTCACCGTGTTCGCCGGTATGCGGGCGATCTTGGCCACGATATTCTCGATATCGTGAATGCCGATGGTTTTCTTGCGTTGTTTCGGCGGTTGCAGCCGACGCTGCGCACCGGCTTCGTCGATGACGTCGATCGCCTTGTCGGGCAGATGGCGGTCATTGATATAGCGTGACGCCAGTTCGGTCGCTTTACGCAGCGCCTGCAGCGTGTACTTGACGTTATGATGCTCCTCGAAGCGCGACTTGAGCCCCTTGAGGATAAGATAGGTTTCCTCGGTGCTGGGTTCGGGCACATCAATTTTCTGGAAACGACGCGCCAGTGCGCGATCTTTCTCGAAGATACCGCGGAACTCGGTATAAGTGGTTGAGCCGATGCACTTTATTTCACCGCTGGCCAGTACCGGCTTGATCAGGTTGGACGCATCCATGACGCCACCGGAGGCCGAGCCCGCACCAATTATGGTATGGATCTCGTCGATGAAAAGGATCGATCCCGGTTCCCGCTTGAGTTGCCCGATGACGGCTTTCAGGCGTTTTTCGAAATCCCCGCGATACTTGGTGCCTGCAACCAGCGCACCAAGATCGAGCGCGTATACCGTGCTCTCGAGCAGTACTTCGGGCACTTCTTCCTCGACGATCTTGCGCGCCAGGCCTTCCGCGATCGCGGTCTTGCCTACCCCGGCTTCGCCTACCAGCAACGGGTTGTTCTTACGGCGTCGGCAAAGCGTCTGGATGATGCGTTCAATTTCGTGGTCGCGGCCGATGAGCGGGTCGATCTTGCCGGAGAATGCGAGTTCGTTCAGATTGGTAGCGAACTTCTCCAGCGGGTTCGAATTCTCCTGGTCACCCGGCAGGGCTTCGGCTTCATGAGTGAAGCTCTCTTCCTCGGCCTCGTCGTTTACACGGGTAATGCCGTGCGACAGATAATTGGTAACATCGAGTCGCTCGATATTATGTTTGTTGAGCAGGTAGACCGCGTGAGAATCCTGCTCTGAAAAAATCGCGACCAGCACGTTGGCCCCGGAAACCTCGCCGTTTCCGGATGACTGGACGTGAAATAAAGCGCGTTGCAGCACCCGCTGGAAGCCGAGCGTAGGCTGCGTATCGCGGTCTTCGTCGGCCATCAGTAACGGCGTATTCTGGTCGACGAAAATTTCGAGCTCGGTCTTGAGCAGCTGCACGTCGGCGCCACAAGCCTCGATAACCGCGGTGGCGGCGTCGTTTTCGGTAAGCATCAGCAGTAAATGCTCGACGGTAATAAACTCATGACGCTTTTCATTGGCGTCATGGAACGCTTTATTCAGTGATTGTTCCAGTTCTTTGTTCAGCATAGTTCCGGCTTACCGCTAAAGGGTCTTGAATCTTAATATAGTCGATTTGACTTTGAATGTGATCTAAATGTTCAACGCAATTCTATTACAAATTCCGCTTCGGTATTTCAGCTTTCTTCCATATCGCACAGCAGTGGATGCTTGTTTTCCCGGGCATAGCTATTGACCGCGGTGACCTTGGTTTCGGCGATGTCGCGGGTGTAAATACCGCAAACCCCCTTACCGGTTTTGTGTACGTTGAGCATGATGCGGGTGGCGTTTTCCCGGTTGTGTCCGAAAATAGCTTCCAGTACATGCACCACGAACTCCATCGGCGTGTAGTCATCGTTCAGCAGGATAACCTTGTACAACGGCGGTTTCTTCAGCTTGGGCTTGGTTCGCTCCAGCAGAAGAGTGTCGTCATCGTCGTTGCCTAAACGCTTGTCTGACATGATTATGGGCTTTTTCATAAACTAAAACTATAAGTTAATGTCGGGGTTGAAATAATTCAAGGCTTGGCTATCATTAATTTCGTGTCAGAAGGTGCGAAATAGGGCCAAACACCTCGATTATATGAGCAGTTAACATAGGGTTTTTCTATCACGAATAGCCTTATTTCAGGTTCAACCATAGTAACGAGCAAGAGGATGAGACATGGCTACGGGGACAGTCAAGTGGTTTAGCAATGTAAAGGGTTACGGATTTGTAAATACGGACGACAACGAGGACCAGGATATATTTGCTCATTTCTCTGCGATCGAAATGGAAGGTTACAAGAAACTCACCTCCGGTCAGAAAATCGAATTCGAGATCGATGAGGGCCCCAAGGGGTTGCAAGCTCAAAATATCAGATCGATCAGCAGTTGACGATGGAACTTAACTGAAAATGCCTGGTCATAACGAACAGTAATTACCCTCCTCAATCTCAGAGTATTGTGATATAGCCGGACGCAGTATTAGCGCCGGCTATTTTTATTGCCCTCCGTATTTATGTTGTATAATCGCGCGATCAAGAGTAATACGTGATCTACAGGGGACACCATGAGTTACCAGCACATCAAGATACCTACCGAAGGCCAGGCGATTACCGCCAATCAGGATCTAAGCCTCAATGTTCCGGATAATCCGGTCATACCTTACATCGAAGGTGACGGTATCGGGATCGATATTTCTCCGGTCATGATCAAGGTGGTCGACGCCGCCGTCGAAAAAGCTTACCAGGGCGCTAAAAAAATCGCCTGGATGGAAATTTTTGCCGGTGAAAAAGCGACTTCGATTTATGGCGAGGACGACTGGCTGCCGGAAGAGACGCTGGCGGCGATGCAGGACTATATCGTTTCCATCAAGGGCCCGCTGACAACTCCGGTCGGCGGAGGCATTCGATCACTCAACGTGTCGATTCGCCAGCGCCTGGATCTCTACGCATGCGTCAGACCGGTGCGTTATTTCAACGGCATCGAGACACCATTGAAGCGCCCCGAAGACACCAACATGACCATTTTTCGTGAAAATACCGAGGACATATATGCCGGTATCGAATGGGAATCCGGAAGTGCCGAGGCGCAAAAGGTAATCCGCTTCCTGACCGAGGAAATGGACGTTACCAGTATTCGTTTTCCGGGTACTTCGGGAATTGGGGTCAAACCCGTTTCGTCCGAGGGTACCCGCCGGCTGGTACGAAAAGCGCTGCAGTACGCAATCGATAACGACAAACCTTCTGTCGCCCTGGTGCATAAGGGCAATATCATGAAGTTCACCGAGGGTGCCTTTCGCAACTGGGGATACGAGTTGGCCCAGGAACTATACGGTGCCAAGGAAATTGGCGGCGGTCCCTGGTGTGAGTTCAAGAACCCGAAGACCGGAAACACTATTACGGTCAAGGACGTGATCGCGGATAATTTCCTGCAGCAAATCGTGACTCGCCCGAAGGAATACGACGTGATTGCGACGCTGAATCTGAATGGTGATTATATTTCCGACGCGCTGGCGGCGCAGGTCGGCGGCATCGGCATCGCCCCTGGCGCTAATATCGCCGATACCGTCGGAGTTTTCGAGGCAACCCACGGCACCGCGCCCAAGTACACCGGGCTGGACAAGGTTAATCCCGGCTCTATCATCCTGTCGGCGGAAATGATGCTGCGTTACATGGGCTGGGCGGAAGCGGCGGACCTGGTAATCAAGGGAATGGAAGGTGCGATCGGCGCCAAGCAGGTGACTTATGACCTGGCGCGTAACGAACCCGATGCAACCGAACTTAGCAGTTCGGCCTTCGGAGACGCCGTGATCAGCTTCATGAATTAAGGCAGTTCTATTCGCTGTAGCTCGTTGTCTCTGATGATGCGCGCCGAGATCTCTTCCACCGACATTGCGGAAGTGTTGATGTAATTGATCTTGTGGCGCTGGTACATTTCTTCCACCGCCCTCAACTCGTAGCGGCACTGCGTCAACGAGGAGTAGCGGCTGTTCGGCCGCCGTTCCTGGCGGATGTTGACCAGGCGATGCAAATCGGTAGTAAGACCAAAGAGTCTTTCCTTAAAAGGACGCAGCGGCTCAGGCAGTTTTTCGTACTCCATGTCTTCCTCGGTAATCGGGTAGTTGGCTGCCTTGATGCCGAACTGCAGCGCGAGATAAAGGCAGCTCGGTGTTTTGCCGGAGCGCGAAACCCCGATTAAAATAATATCGGCTTCATCGTAGTTCTGGGTCTTGCCGCCATCATCGTGAATCATGGCGTAATCGATGGCGTCGATGCGCGATTCGTAAACCGACGGATTGGCAGTGCGATGCGATTGCCCGGGTTGAAGGTGTTGCGCCGCGAGCACCTTCTCCAGGCGCGGCAGGATATCACCGAAAGGATCGATGATCATGGCCCTGGCCTGGTTAATGATCTCCATCAACTCCGGATCTCCCATGGTGCAGATTATGATCGGCACATGATTAACCTCGCCGAGGCCATCGTTGATTTCATCTCTGACTTTATGCGCTTTTTCCAGCGTGTCGACGAAAGGAATGGTGCGCATTTGAAACTGATGGTCGGGAAACTGTGCCAGCAGGCTAATACCCAGCGTCTCCGCGGTGATCGCGGTGCCGTTGGAAACAAAATATACCTTTCGTGGTGAGTTCTGCATGCTAGCGCGAATATTGCACCAGTCCGCCTCTAGCCTCAATGCATCTTTCGAAACAACAGGAACAAATAGCTAACTTTCTCGGCATGATTGTTACCAGCTTGTTCTATCGAACCCTGCCCTCGCCCGGGCCTGACTCGTACCGCTGCGATTGTTTGGCTGGTCCTTGCAATGGGTCTCGGTTTCGGGGAGATATACGAGTATAATCGCGCACCAATAACTAAACACAGCTGCTATTCCGAGAGTTTCCTTATGTCCGAAAATATTGTGCCGCTGGACCAGCTTGGCATGAATGATGTCGCCCGGGTCGGAGGCAAGAACGCCTCGCTGGGTGAAATGATCAGCAATTTAGGCAGCCTGGGTGTCGAAGTCCCCGACGGTTTTGCCACTACCGCGCACGCCTTCAATGAATTCCTCGACCAGGCCGGAATTCGCGAGCGCATACACCAGCGACTGGATCGGCTCGATACCGACGATGTCAAGGAGCTAGCGCTTGCCGGCGCAGAGATCCGCGGCTGGGTTATCGACTCTCCCCTGCCCGATCACCTGCAGCAGGAAATTTCGGCTGCCTACCAGGCAATGTCAGCCATCGGCAAAGACGCCACGGTCGCAGTGCGCTCCTCGGCCACCGCAGAGGACTTGCCCGACGCGTCATTCGCCGGGCAACAGGAAACATTCCTTAATATCAGCGGCCTGGACCAGGTCCTGCACGCGATCAAGCTGGTGTTCGCCTCGCTGTTTAACGACCGCGCAATTTCCTACCGGGTGCACCAGGGCTTCGAACACGCCGATGTGGCATTGTCGGCAGGGATACAGCGCATGGTGCGCAGCGACCTGGCGGCCAGCGGCGTCATGTTCAGCATCGATACCGAATCCGGATTCGAGGATGCCGTGTTTATCACCAGCAGCTACGGCCTGGGGGAAACCGTGGTGCAGGGTGCAGTCAATCCGGACGAGTTTTATGTCTACAAGAAAAATCTCGACAGCGCGAGCCGCAGTATTTTGCACAAGAACCGTGGCAGCAAGCTTATCAAGATGATTTATGCCGAGGGTGATAGCCCCGAGAACGCGATCCAGACGGTCGAAGTCGACAGCGCCGAGCGCGAGCTGTTTTCGATTAACGACGATGAAATAACCGAGCTGGCAAAAATGGCGGTTACCATCGAACAACATTACGGCAGACCGATGGATATCGAGTGGGCCAAGGATGGAGAGAACGGCAAGCTGTATATCGTGCAGGCGCGCCCCGAAACAGTGCAATCACGCGCCGGCCAGGTAATCGAGCGATACCAGCTAAAGGCAAAATCCGAAGTGCTGGTCAGCGGGCGAGCGGTCGGCAATCGGATCGGCCAGGGTAGCGCTAAAGTGATCAACGATTTATCGCAGATGGACCAAATTCAGGCCGGCGACGTCCTGGTTACCGACATGACCGACCCCGACTGGGAACCGATCATGAAACGCGCCTCGGCAATTATCACCAACCGCGGTGGTCGCACCTGCCACGCGGCGATTATTGCCCGTGAACTGGGCATCCCGGCACTGGTAGGCACCGGCAGCTGCACCAGTGATATCGCGCATGGCAGCGAGGTCACCGTATCATGCTCCGAAGGCGATACCGGTTACGCCTATGCCGGCCTGCTCGAGTTCGACTACCAGGAGCACGAGTTGACGAAAATGCCGGAGATACCGGTCAAGATTTCGATGAATGTCGGTAACCCGGAGCGGGCCTTCACTTTTTCGCGACTGCCGCACGCGGGCATTGGGCTGGCGAGACTCGAATTCATCATCAGCAACATGATTGGCATTCACCCGCGCGCCCTGCTCGAATTCGACTCGATGAACAGCGAGTTGCAGCAGACTATCCAGCGGCGGATCAACGGCTATGCCGGCCCGGTAGAGTATTACGTCGACAAACTCAGCGAGGGTATTGCGACGCTAGCCGCGGCGTTTGCGCCCGAGCGGGTGATCGTGCGCATGTCCGATTTCAAATCGAACGAGTATGCGCATTTGATCGGCGGAGACCTGTTCGAGCCGCATGAGGAGAACCCAATGCTCGGATATCGCGGGGCATCGCGTTACATCAGCGAGGACTTCAAGCCCAGCTTCGAACTGGAATGCGAAGCGATAAAGCGCGTGCGCAACGAAATGGGTTTGAAAAACCTCGAAGTCATGATTCCGTTCGTGCGCACCCTGGACGAAGCCAGGGCGGTACATCAATTGCTGGAAGATAACGATTTGAAACGCGGCGTCGACGGCTTTCGCGTGATCATGATGTGCGAGATACCGTCGAACGTCATACTCGCCGACCAGTTTCTCGAATACTTCGATGGCTTTTCCATCGGCTCCAATGACCTGACGCAATTGACCCTGGGCCTGGACCGCGATTCCGGGCTGGTCGCGGCATCGTTCGACGAACGCGATCCTGCGGTGATGCAGCTCCTGAAACAGGCAATCGATGCCTGCAAGGCGCAAAACAAGTATGTCGGTATTTGCGGCCAGGGGCCTTCCGATCACCCGGACCTTGCCGAATGGTTGCTGGAACAGGGTATTACCAGCATTTCACTGAATCCGGATTCCGTCATCGAAACCTGGTTGTTCATGGCCGAGCATTACAAGTCGAGCTGAGCTGTGGCGACCTACACGGCACTGTCCCAGGGCATTTATTGCATCGATGCGCATAATGTACTGGCCACGATGGCGGAGCTCGGCATCGACGACTCCCAGGTCAAGTATGTCATTCCTACCCACGTGCACCTGGATCATGCCGGTGGCGCAGGCGCGATGATGCAGCAGTTCGAGCAGGCCAGCCTGATCATCCACCCGCGCGGCGCGCGGCATATGACGGATCCCCAAAAGCTGATCGAGGGCACCGTCGCGGTATACGGCGAGGCCATGTTCGAGCGCCTCTACGGGCGTATCGAGGCTATCCCCGAGGAGCGCGTTATCGTTGCCCAGGACCTCGATTGCTTCAGCCTGCATTCGCGCGAGCTGGTGTTCATCGACACCCCGGGGCATGCGCGCCATCATTTTTGTATTTTCGACGCAGCCAGCAGCGGCGTCTTTACCGGGGATACTTTTGGACTCAGCTACGATGAAATGAAGCTGATGCCGCGCGGTCTGTTGCCCAGTTGCCCGCCAACGCAGTTCGATCCACCGGCCCTGCGTGAATCGATAACCCGCATCATGAGTTTCCGACCCGACAGGCTCTACCTCACGCACTACGGCGAGTACCAGAATCCCGCGGCGCAGGTAGCCAGCTTCAACCGCTGGATCGATGAGTATGTCGAGCTCTGCTCCCGCACCGAACCCGCGGATCAGGCCGGTGACGAGGCGCTTGAGACCGCGCTGATGCAGGCCGTGCTGGATGGTGCCCCTGCCGGTGACGCGCGCGACCGGATTGCGCAGCTGATGCAAATAGACGTCAGGCTCAATGCGCAGGGACTGGGCCACTGGTGGCGGCAGAACAGGCATGGCTAACGCGGTCTGGACTCCACGCACCACGGTGGCGGCAATATGCGAACGCGATGGCAGGTATTTGCTGGTGCGCGAATCGGTCAATGGCGATATCGTGTTTAACCAGCCCGCCGGACACCTGGATCCCGATGAAACCCTGCTGCAGGCGGTAGTGCGTGAAACCCTGGAAGAAACCCGTTACCACTTTGTGCCAACCGCGTTGCAGGGAATTTATCGCTTCAAACCAGATACTGATTCCGATAAGACCTATATCCGTTTTCTGTTTCGCGGCGAGGTCGGCGAACGGCTAGAAGGGCCCCTCGATGATGGCATTATTGCCGCAGAATGGCTTGGTTACGAAGAGGTTCAGGCCTGCCGCGCGCAGCACCGCAGTCCGATGGTATTGCAATGTATCGAGGATTTTCGCAATGGACCGGGCTATCCTCTTAGCGTGATCAGCCAGGATTTTACCTGAACATGCCAATCCTTCGATACCTGTTGCTATACCTGGTGAGCGCCCCGCTGGCGGCAGCACCCTCCTTCGTCCACTGCTACGATTTCGGCTGCAAGTCGACCCAGGAACTTCATTTCAGCGAGCGGCACTGGCGTGAGATCGAGGCTACTTTTAATCGGGCTGATCTAGATCCAGACCAGGAAAGGCAGGCAATCAGGCATGCGGTGGCTTTGATGGAGCGCATCAGTGGCGAGCTGGCCGGGACCCACCTGGACAAGGCGGGTAACTACCCTGGCTACGATATTGCGAAGCAAATGGACTGTATCGATGAATCGACCAATACCTTTCAGTACCTGTTGGCGCTCGAAGAGTTAAAGTTATTGAAGTGGCATCGCGTCGATCAAAAGCGGCGCCGCATTATCTGGCTCGCCACCCACTGGACTGCAACCATCACCGAGATCAGCACCAATGCCAGTTTCGCCGTCGATTCCTGGTATCGCGACAATGGTGAGCTGCCCTATATACAGCCGTTAGCCGACTGGCAGCGCAAGCGCGAATTTTCGGTAGCCTATAATCCCGAGCTGGCGTCCAACTGAGCTCGAACGACATCATGGCCAGCGGCGAGAAAATCATTGTGGGTATGTCCGGCGGCGTCGACTCGTCGGTATCGGCCTACCTGTTGCAGCAGCAGGGTTACCAGGTCGAAGGCCTGTTCATGAAGAACTGGGAGGAAGACGATACCGAGGAATATTGCTCGGCCAGCGTCGACCTCGCGGATGCGCAACAGGTTTGTGATCGCCTCGGCATCCCGCTGCACACGGTTAATTTTTCGGGTGAATACTGGGATAACGTGTTCGAGTATTTTTTGCGGGAGTATCGAATCGGGCGCACGCCGAATCCCGACATCATGTGCAACCGTGAAATCAAGTTCAAGGCCTTTCTGGATCACGCGCAAACGCTAGGCGCTCGACGCATCGCCACCGGACACTACGTGCGCACGCGCCGCCGCGACGACCGTTTCGAATTGCTGCGCGGTCTCGACAACAACAAGGACCAGTCATATTTCCTGTATGCCCTCGACCAGCACCAGATCGGGCATGCGCTGTTCCCGGTCGGTGAACTGGACAAGCGCGAAGTGCGCGTCATCGCCGAGCAGCAGCAGTTCAGCGTCGCCGCCAAGAAAGACAGTACCGGAATTTGTTTTATTGGCGAACGTAAGTTCAGGGATTTTCTGCAGCGTTTCATTGCGGCACAACCCGGGGAAATCGTAACCGCCGAGGGTGACGGAATTGGCGAACATAGCGGCCTCATGTATTACACCATCGGGCAGCGTCAGGGGCTCGGTATCGGTGGCACCGAGCAAGGTGGTGACGAGCCCTGGTACGTCATCGACAAGCTACTGGACAGTAATCGACTGGTAGTTGCCCAGGGTGTGAACAACCCGCTGTTGTTCCATTCGCATTGCCGCATCAGCCAACTGCACTGGATTTCGCAAGCGATCGAGGTGCCGTTTTCCTGTAGCGCCAAAATTCGATATCGCCAGCAGGATAGCGCCTGTCGGCTGGTTTCGATCGAAGGCGACTCGGCCGTGGTCGAATTCGATCAGGCGCAACGCGCGATTACTCCCGGGCAGGCGCTGGTTTTCTACCTCGACGAGCAATGCCTGGGTGGCGGCGTGATCGAATCTGCCTTCAACCCGTGACTCAACTTGAAAACCAGACCCTGGCGCTGGCCGGAATGTTCCAGGTTGCGGTACTGATCGACGACCTCGCACTGACCGGCAGTTGCGACAATGAAGCCTTCAGCGGCAGTTTCGATAGCCTGTTTACCTTCGATGCCGCAAGCACCCGCGATGTTTACGGTGAATTATCCCGGCTAGGCAAGGGATTTACGGCGCTTGACGGTTATCTGGGCGGGGCAGCCAGGCCAACGAGCCGCAACATCGCCTACTATGTTCTATCGATGCTGAAAATAGCCAGGGTGCTGATGGCAAATAAGCAGCTATCCGACCGATTATTCGACGGCCTGCAGAATATCGAGCGCCGCAGCAGAGAGTTCGAGCTGTCGCGCGGCAGCGTCATCGGCCAGATTGACGGGCTCTACCAGGATACGATCAGTAATCTCGATCCGAGAATTCTGGTCCGGGGCGAACAGCACCATTTGTTGAACGACGATACCGCCGCGCGCATCAGAACCCTGTTGCTGGCCGGTATACGTTCGGCGGTATTGTGGAAGCAGCTCGGCGGCAGTAAATGGAAGCTGTTGCTGGCGCGCAAGCGATATGTCGCGGCGGCGCGCCGCTTTTCGAGCGACGGCTAAAAACCGTGCCGTTGGCGAATCTGCGCCAGTAATCCTTGCGCCGCGTCGTCAATCATATCGAACACCAGGTCGAAACCATCGTCACCGAAATATGGATCCGGAATCTCCGGTTGCCCGAAACGGTTCGAATACGACAGCATGAGCTCGGCACTGGCGTTCGCCTCGTCCGGTTTCAGCGCCATCATATCGGCAAGATTGTTATGGTCCATTGCCAGCAGGTAGTCGAATTCGACAAAGTCGCTGCTAACGAAACGGCGGGCTCGCAATCCCGACAAATCAACGCCCCGCTGCAGCGCGGTTGCCTGGGAGCGCGGGTCCGGAGGGCTGCCGATGTGGTAGCTGTGGGTGCCCGCGGAATCGACCCTGATCGCATGCTCAAGTTGCTGTGACTCCACCAGTGACTGGAAAACGCCGTGCGCCGTCGGCGACCGGCAAATATTACCCATGCAAACAAACAGGACTTGAATCGGTTTAATGTCGCTCATAGGCACGAATATATCATTTTGGAGCAATAAAGGGTGTTCGCCAGGCAACAATCAGGCGTTACAATGGCGTCCCTCTCTCGATTAAACTGCCAGGTAACCGCCATGCTGATTATTCCCGAAATCCAGTTGCAGGACGGCAAGGTAATAACACGAGCCGCAATTGAAGGTGACGACATAGTTCATGCAATCGAACCGCGCGATGCGGTCCGTGATTTTGTCGCTGACGGTGCGCAAATGTTGCAGATCGTCGATATCGATGCAGCCAGGTCAAAGCGCGACAATAACGAGGCATTGATACGCGATATCATCAACGATACCGACATTCCGATCCAGGTTGCAGGTGGCATCAGAACCATGGCGCAGATTAACGACTGGTTCGAAGCCGGCGCGGCGCGCGTAGTGCTGGGAACCGTCGCCATCACCGATTCACCGCTGGTGGTAGAGGCTGCCAGCCGGCATCCCGGCGGAATTATCGTACACCTGGCCACGCGCGGCGGATACGTTATGATCGACGGCTGGAAGACGCAAACCGCGTTCATGCCGCAGGACCTGATTCGCGACCTGCAGATGACCGGTATTGCAGGCGTAATCCACAAGGGTACCGAAACCCTTGACGCATCGGGCTTCGAGGAAGCCCTGGCGTTAACCGAACAGCTCAGCCACGATGTCTCGATTCCGGTCTATTCCAGCGGTACCGTGAGGACGCTGGACGATATCGCGCGCCTGCGTTACCTGCCTAATATCAATGGTGCGATTATCAGCCACGCCCTGATGACCGGCGAGATTGCGCTCAAGGACGCGCTGCAGGTCGCGGCGCAAAAAGAGACCAACCTCGAGCCAGAGTCGATTACGCACAATGTCAACATGGGCATTCATCACGGAATCAGGGCTTACCTGGCGGCCTATAACAGCTCCCAGGCCGCGCGTGTGTGGAACCTGCAGTTGCGCGAAACCCTGACCGAAGATAATCCCTATATGGAAATCCTGATCCCGCAGATCGATCTCGACATCGATCTGAAATCCATGACGCGGCGCGAAATTCAGGCATGCTACGAATCCGAGCTCGACCGTGCGGATATCGTTATCGTTGTTCTCGAAGGGGTGGAATCAGAAGGCTGGACCGGCTTCGAGTGCGGCTACGCCCGCGCCCACGGCAAGTACATTTACGGTGTCAGCTCTGAATCCGACGAGGAAGCCAGGAGTGCCAGTCATCAGCGTCTTGAAGCCATGTGTGATGAGCTGATTTATTTTAGCCCGGGCGACGATGTGACCAAGACCTATGCCGAAATTTCTCACGCCTTGTCGACCAGGGTCATGGTGCAAAACCAGTAATATCCGGCCTGCAGACTTGCAGGCGCATCAGACCGCTGCGTGAGCCTGCCTGGCGCAGCGGAAATCTCGTATCTTGCAGACTATGGAAGATCCCCGCTAAGTGTTCCGCACCCGGCGGGGATGACTCGTAAATGCGCGGGGATGACTCGTAATTACGCCGGGATGACTTTTAATGACCCGGGACGGATTGCGAGACGGATAACGCTATCAACCGTCGGGATTAATGCACTTGTAGACAACGAAGGTTTGTACGCCCTTATCGATGATCGTCAAGGGTACGATCGTATCGCCGCCCATGCGCGAGGCACTGTTGCGCGCCAGTACGCGTAGTTCCTTGCTGACGGCATCTTCGGGTCGGGCGATACCTACCACCTGCCAGGACACCGAGTTATTGGTTTTGCCCAGCTCACGGCAGCTATTCACCTCGGTCGGATCGAGTACACGTACTTTTTCGCCCTCCTCGGTGAGCTTCAGTCCGGTAGCACAGGCACCTAGCGAGAGCGATGATACGAGCAGCAGTATTGTTTTCGTTTTCATGATTTAGACGTTTTCCTTTGATCGGATTAAGTACTTGAAGCCTGGAAGATGCTCTCGATGGACGCGTCCAGCACCTGGTTGAATTCCTCATCGCTCTGCTGTGCGCTCAAACCCTCGCTCAGCGCGCGCGAAAAACTCGCGACCATGCCGTTTTGTCGGGCCAGCCTCTGGTTGGCCTCCTGCCGCGAGTAACCGCCGGAAAGCGCAACCACCTTAAGCACATTGGGATGCTGGATACAGTCGGTGTAAAAGTTATCCTGTTCCGGCAATGTCAGCTTGAGCATAACCAGCGGCCCATCGCCGAGTTGATCGAGATGCCGCAATAATTCGGTTTTGAGCAAATCCTCGGTTTCGGATTTTTGCGGGCTATTGATATCGACTTCGGGTTCGATGATCGGCACCAGACCCGCGGCGACGATCTGGCGCCCTATTTCGAACTGCTGCGCCACCACGTCGTGAACGCCCGTGGGATTCGCGGTCTTGATTACCGAACGCATCTTGGTACCGAAAACGTTCTTTTGCCGGGCTTTCTGCAGCAGCTCATCCAGGCCAGGCATGGGTTTCATGACCTGCGCACCATCGGCCTCATCGGCCAGGCCCTTGTCTACTTTGAGAAACGGTACCACGCGCTTGACCTGCCACAGGTAGTCGGCCGTGCCCTGCCCCTCGACCTCGCGATCCATGGTATTTTCGAACAGGATCGCACCCATGATGCGGTCTCCGTTGAATGCCGGGCTGGTTACGATGCGGGTGCGCATCGCGTGGACGAGATCGAACATCTCATCGTCGTTACTGAAAGCCGAAGCGTCTACGCCGTAGTTGGCCAACGCTTTGGGGGTGCTGCCGCCGCTCTGGTCCAGCGCGGCGATAAAGCCGGGTTCGTTACTGATCTTGTCGAGCTGTTGATTGAATTTGGTCACGGTCATGGACTCGCTGATGAGTGGATAAATTGCGGCTGTCTTCAGGCGCTAGCGAAGTATAAACACAGTGATTTTTTAATACAATTGACTTGCGTCAGAGGGCTATCTGGAAACTGCCGGCGGCATCGAGATATAGCCCGAAAGTTTCTCGATATTCGAGATCCATTTTCGTATCGACGGATAGGAGGATAAATCGAATCCACCCTCGTCCGCCACGTTGGTATAGGCAAATAATGAAATGTCGGCAATGCTGCAACCGTCACCGACGAGGAACTCACGATCTTCGAGTTGGCGCTCCATCAGGTCGAGCGCTCGATAGCCTGCCTTGAGTTTGGCCTGGTATTCCTGCCTGCGATCTTCCGGCAGGCCCTGGTAGAGCAAGATGAAACGCGCCACCGCGACGCTCGGTTCGTGAGTGTATTGCTCGAAGAATTGCCATTCGAGTACGCGGGTCTGCGCCAGCCTGCCGTCGGGCCAGAATTCGCTGTCCCGGGCGAGGTAATACAGGATCGCGTTGGATTCGGTCAGGATTTGCGCGTCATCGGTGATACAGATAGGAATCTGCCCAACGGGATTCAGCGATAGAAAATGATCTTCACGCGTTTCACCGCGCATGATGTCGACCGGAATCCACTCATGCTCGATGTTCAGCAGGGAGCATATGAGTTTGAGTTTGTAACAGTTTCCGGAATGAATATCGCCGTATATTTTCATCGCGCCGAGTATCGTGATTAATACTCGGTTCTGATATCACCCATTCGACTGGACATCAAGGTATTTTTACCCAGCGACTTATCAAACACCGTGGAATAAGCCAGTACTGCCTGAACGTAGTTTCTGGTCTCGCGAAAGGGAACCGTTTCGACCCACAGATCGGCCGACATCGACGAATCACGGGGTAACCAGCGTTGTACGTTACTCGGCCCAGCGTTGTAGGCGGCCGCGGCCAGCGCAACGTTATTGTCAAAACGATTCATTACCGTTTTAAGGTAATGCGTACCGAAACGAATATTGTTCTCGACGCGCAGAATATCGGACTTGCGCGGACGCTTCATGCCGAGCGAACGAGCAACGAGTCGCGCGGTGCTTGGCATCAGCTGCATCAATCCGAGGGCGCCGACGCTGGAACGCGCCAACGGATCGAACAGGCTCTCTCGCCGCATTACGCCATAAATCAGCGACGGATCGAGTTCACGTACCTGGGCATACTCGAGCACCTGCTGTTTGTAGGGCATCGGAAAGCGCAGGCTGTAGTCGCTGCGGTGCGGGGTCTTGGCGACCGTGCGTATTGCGCTGTCGTGCCACTTCCATCTTGACGCCAGGGTAGCGGCCTGTTTGATACCATCCTGATCGAGATAGCGCAGCGCCTGGAACCATTCGCGCTTGGCGTCGATCAGTCGGTCCAGGTAGTAAAGCTCACGCGCCCGCAACAGGTGGGGATTGGCGCTCAGAAACGTTTCCTCGTCGATCTCGCTGCTGGCGGCATTTTCCTGTTCGATATGGTAATCACGATGCAGCTTGTCTGCCGCCAGGAAACCATAGTAACTGCTCTTGCCGGACAATTGTTCGAGCAATCCGAGCGAATCAACCAGCTGGCCCTCGGCTTCCATCGAGCGTGATAACCAGTATTGCCATTCGTTTTCCTGCTGCAAATGGGAAGGCATGCGGTTGATCGTTTCCTTTAAACCCGGCCAGTCGCGTCCACGTAACTGGATCCGCGCCAGCCACAGGTAGGCCTGATCGTTCATGACCGATGGCTCGAGACTCGCCAGCAAGGCGCGCGCCTCGGGCTCGTGTTGCAAAGCCGCGGAGAGCGCAATGCGAAGTTGGCTTTGATCTATTTGTGCCTCGGTAAATTCGAAGTGATCGCGTATCAGGTTCCATTGCTTGAGCGCCTTGAGACTGTCCTTGCGAGCCAGCCGGTCGATGGCGTGCACGATGATAGCCCGGGTATGCTCGGAATCTTCCTGGTCGGCCAGTTTCCTTAGCGAGCGCTCGGGGCGGATATGCGCCTGGTACCAGGTCTCCACCGTGGCGCGCGACTGCTGATCCAGCTTTTTGCCGAGATAGCGCGCCAGGTTCGGTCGGCGCGCCTTGAAGGCTTTTTCTATGCGTAACCAGATTACCTTGTCTGCCTGCTCGTGGCTGGCCAGGTAATGTTCGAAGGCCGGATCGCATTCCGATGGCTGCGAGTATCCGCGCAACCACACCTTGGCGATATCGGCATTGATGTTTTCGAGTCGATCAAGTTTAAGCCGGGCCTGAAACGCGATGCACTTCAGCCGGGTATTTTCGCGTCCGTCGAAAAAATCGAGATAATTTTCCCAGTCGCCGCGCCGAGCGAGCACGCTCAGCCATTTGCCACGCGCGTGGTAAACGAAGGGATAGTCGGCAAAGCGTCGGAAAAAAAGCTCGGCCTGCTGGGGTTTCAGCTGGCTGGCGCTGCGCCTGAAGGCGTCGTACTCGAGATAGGGCCTGGCCGGATAGTCATCGAGTTGCTTCAGCAATCGATTGAATTTGCTCATTTGATTGCGCTCGAGCGCAGCAGAGGCGTCGTGAAACAACTGGCGTTGTTGTTCGATGCTCGCCTGCGCTTGAGGGCTCACCAGCAAGGCGCCTACGATGAGCGCTGCTGTCAGCATTCTCAGACTCGCTGATGATCTGAAACCTGAGAGTTTAATGGTCACTATAAACCTTTATATTTCAGAAATTTAGAGCAAATTCTAGAAGTAAAATGTCAATTAGGCAAGCAGCTTATTCAGGTTTTTCCTGATGGTACAGCGCAAGCTTGCCCGGATCGAGAAGCTCCTTTAATTTGGACTCATCGATATCGGTCATTTCTACCGCTACTTCAAGTATAGGACGGTTTTGCTCAAGTGCCTGTTTTGCGATTTCGGCGGCCTTGCGGTAGCCAATCACCGGGTTGAGCGCGGTTACCAGAACAGGATTGCGCGCCAGGTTTTGCGCCATGGTTTCGCGATTGACGCTGAAATCGTCGATCGCAGCGGCCAGGTGGTGACTGGCGTTGGCGAGAATTTCGATGCTTTGTTGCAGGTTGTAGGCGATTACCGGCAGCATTACGTTGAGTTGAAAGCTTCCGGACTGTGCCGCGTGAGTGATAGTTGCGTCGTTACCGTTGACCTGGGCCGCAACCATCAATACCGCTTCGGGAATGACAGGATTGACTTTGGCCGGCATGATCGAACTGCCGGGCTGTAGTGGTTTAAGCCTGATTTCAGCAAGGCCGGTCAAGGGACCCGAGTTCATCCAGCGTAAATCATTACTGATCTTCGTCAGCGAACATGCCAGCACGCGCAACTGACCGCTGATTTCCAGCGCGGTGTTCTGCGTACTCAGGCCTTCGAACAGATTCTCCATCGGCACCAGGCGAATGCCGGTTTCTGTCTGTAATTTCGCGCATACGCGCTTGCCAAAATCGGCGCTGGTGTTAACGCCGGTGCCGACCGCGGTGCCGCCGATCGCGAGCTGCTGCAGCCGGGTTAACCCGGTTTGCAGACGGTAACGGTCATTCTTGATCTGCGATGCCCAGGCGGATATTTCCTGCGCCAACGAAATCGGCATCGCATCCATCAGGTGCGTGCGCCCGGTCTTGATCACGTCGCGATGCTGCTCGACGCGTCTCGCCAACGCGGCTTCCAGCTCCTGCATGGCGGGTAACAAGCGCTCGTGAATTCCGAGGCTTGCGGCGATATGAATGGCTGTCGGGAAGACGTCGTTGGAACTCTGTCCCATGTTGACATGGTCGTTTGGATCTACCGGCAGTTCGTCACTTGACGCGAGCGTTGCGATAACCTCGTTAACATTCATATTGCTACTGGTACCGGAGCCGGTCTGAAAAACATCGACCGGGAATTGCTCCGCATGTTCGCCCGCTGCAATGCTCGCCGCGGCCGAAGCGATCGCCGCGCCGCGCTCTGCATCGAGTTTACCAAGCTCGACATTGACCTCGGCGGCGGCCTGTTTGATGAGCGCCATGGCGCGTATCGTGCTCGCTGGCAGGCGTAGCGAACTAATTTTGAAATTATCCAGCGCGCGCTGGGTTTGGGCCTGGTAAAGCGCATCGGCCGGCACTTCTACCGTGCCCATGCTATCGCTTAGCGTGATTTTTTTGGTTTTCATTGCGACGCTTCAAACATACTCGTGGTAACCGATTGTAACACCGGGACAACAAGCAGGGTTGGACCCGCGACCTAATATTTAGCCAAAACCTAAAGTTGCTACAAAAGCGCTTGAACTGAACTATAATTTGACCGATGCTGAAAGCTCACATTACATTCTAAAATCTGGTACTGAGGTGGCTGCAATGGGAGATGAAGATACAGTGGTATTAACCCCTGAAGAAAAAGATAAGATTCTGAAAGATGTTCCCGAAGAGGAGCAGCAGGAAGATGACGAGAGTGAGGACTAGGTCTCGCCTTAACTAGGCCGGCAGGCAACGGATTGCTTTCGCCGTCCCCAGAAATTCCTTGTTATGCAATTGCTGCGTATGCAGCACATAAAGTCCGTCGGCCCCAACTTCAGCTGCGTCCTGGCGCATGTTGCGAACCATCGAATTCAGCGTAAAGTAACCACCCGTGACCCGTATATGCGCAATCGTCTCGAAAGTGCAGCCAGGGCGATCGAAGTAGTATATCCGGACCGCTTCGCTGGACAGGCCCGGGCCCGGCTGTCCCACCACCAGTGCCGGCTCGACGCAGCCGCTTGCCAAATGGCTCGATAACAGTAATGTCAATACGGTAGATCTTTTCATTGCAACCTCTGATTCGTTTATCGGCCGCAAGACGAAAATCTTAATCAGCCTGGCGAGCAACCACCTCTACCACGGCACGGCAAAGCCGCGACAGTTCATCATCGGTAATCACGTAGGCTGGCATCAGGTAAACCAGGCGACCGAACGGTCGCACCCAGACGCCCGCCTCGACAAACTGGCGCGTAATACTCGTCATATCGACTGCCCGCTTCATTTCAACCACACCGATTGCACCGAGGCAACGTACTTCGGCGACCTGCGGCATTTGTGCGCAGGGTGCCAAAAATTCCTCGAGCCGTTGCTGAATCCGCGCGATACGCGCTTGCCAGTCGGATTCGAGTAGCAGCTCGATGCTCGCCAGCGCGACCGCGCAGCCCAGCGGGTTCGCCATGAACGTCGGCCCGTGCATGAAAACGCCGGGGTCGCCGCGGTCGATGCTCGTGCTAACCTCGCTGGTCGCCAGGGTGGCCGCAAGACTCAGGTAGCCACCGGTGAGTGCCTTGCCGATACACATGATATCCGGCGTAATCGCCGCGTGCTCGCAGGCGAAGAGTTTGCCGCTGCGGCCAAAACCGGTGGCAATTTCGTCGGCGATCAGCAGCACATGGTAGCGATCGCAAAGTTCGCGCGCCCGCTGCAGGTAGTCAGCCGAGTAAAAGTACATGCCTCCGGCACCCTGCACTATCGGTTCCAGAATCAGCGCCGCGATCTGTCGATGGTTTTGCCGCAGCACCTGTTCGAGTGAATCGAGCTCGCACGGATCGCAGGACTCTCCGAATCGGCTGCTCGGTCGGTCGACGAAATACTGTTGGCTCAGCACCGAATTGAACAGGCTGTGCATGCCGGTGACCGGGTCGCAGACTGACATGGCGCCCAGGGTATCCCCGTGGTAACCGTTGCGCAGGGTCGCGAAACGCTGCTTGCCGGGTTCGCCCTTCGCGTTCCAGTACTGGATCGCCATTTTCATCGCAACCTCGACCGCGACCGAACCGGAGTCGGAGAAGAACACCGACTGCAGTGCATCGGGTGTCAGCGTAACGAGTTTTTCGGCTAACTTAATTGCCGGAGCATGGGTTAATCCACCAAACATAACGTGCGCCATACGCTGCAGTTGCGCCTCGGCGACCTGGTTGATTTTTGGATGATTGTAGCCATGAATCGCACACCACCAGGAAGACATGCCGTCGATTAGCTGGCGGCCATCCGAAAGATGCAGCATGACGCCCGAGGTTGAATCAACATGATAAACCGGCGAATCGCTATGCATGGCACTATAAGGGTGCCAAATATGCTCGTAATCGATTTCGATTTGAGACTGGATCGAGGGTGAGTCCATTATCGGGGGGAAAATGGGCTAAACTTTGAATTCTGGTCCATAATCATTTAATTGGTAGCAGTATCGTTTATTAAATTAATTGGTAGCAGTATCGTTTATTAAAGTAACTTAGTATCTAATCCTTATATCTTTTTGATAATAAGGAAAAAAGTAGAAAATAGTTAAATCGGTTGCAAAGCTATCGCCGGCTCAGCTCGATAGCGGTTAAAAGTATATGAAATGTAGCGGGAAGAAAACCATGCAATTTCTCAAATCCCTCCGGGCAGTGATGATCTCGCTGCTGATGGTGGCGACCTGTCAGCAGCTTTATGCGCGCGAAATCTCCATGTTGACCGTGGAATGGGCGCCTCATTATGGCTCCGACCTTCCCGAGAAAGGATTGACCACGGCGATCGTCAAGGCGGCTTTCAAGGCAGCCGGCCATAGTTCCGATGTCGATTTTATCCCCTGGGCACGAGCCCTGAAGGAAGTCGAGGAAGGCAAGTCCGATATCGTAATGGGTGCTTACCACAACCAGGATCGCGAAGAAAAATACATTTTCAGCGACCCGATTTATTTTCTGCAGCTGGGTTTGATTGCTCGACCTGGACTGGGTATATCAAGATACGACTCGCTGCGCGACCTGACGTCATACAGCATCGGCATTTCGCGGGGCTTTGCCAACAGCGAAGAGTTCGATAGTGCCAACTATCTGGACAAGCATATTGCAACCTTTCCCAATTTGAACATCCGCAAATTGTTCCGCGGGCGGATCGATATGGCGGTAATGAATTTCGACCTGTTCCGTTACGAAGCAAAGAAAGAAGGATTTTGCATTAGCGACGTCGAATTCATGGAGCCACCGCTCGAAACCCATGGCCTCTACCTGATGGCTTCACGCAAGATTTCGGACGGAGAAAAAATAATACAGGACTTTAATCAGGGTTTGGACAGGATACGTAAAAATGGCGAGTTCGATCGGATTGTCGGCCGCTTTCGTAAATGAATTCTTGAGTTAACCGGGATCTGGTAGTACCTATGATTAAAGTCAATATCCGCTGGTATCGAACTATTCGCATGAAAGTCGTTGCCGTCGTCGTCGTATCCTGCATCCTGGTGCTCGGCAGTTTGAGCGCCTACAACACGATCAGCGAACAAAAGCAGCTCACTGCCGATCTCCAAAAGCTCGCAAGCGTGACATCAAAGCGCCTGTCAAGGCACTTGATCGGGCCGATGTGGGATCTCGACAAGGACCTGGTCGATTCGACGCTCGAGGCAGAAATGCTGGAAGACAATATCCATGCCATCGTGGTCTGGGACGAAGGCGCAACGCGAGTCTTTGCGGCCCGTGAGCGCGGCGCCGGCGGACGTCTGGTCGCATCGACCGGGGCGATAGCCGGGGATTTTATCAAATCGTCGGACGCCGTTAACAACGGCGCCAAGGCGATCGGAGAAGTTGCCGTTTTCGTCTCCAAGCAGCAGCTTAATCGCCAATTGGCCGCGTCGACCACCTCCAGCGTGATTACCCTGGTTGCGTTGATTATCGTGATGGCGATCGTCATGACTATTGTTATGAACCAGATTATCGTCGGCCCGATTACGCGCCTTGCCAAGCACGCGGACGATATCAGCCATGGCGATCTCAAGCAGAACATTATTCCCGAGTCGAATGATGAAATAGGTCAGCTGGCGGAGGCGTTCCACCGCATGCAGACCAGCCTGCGTGTTGCTTTCAAAAGGATTTACAAAAAGGCCAGATCTGCCTGATACTATCGGTCCAGACCGATATTAGTTACCGGGTTTTAGAGCCGAAGTGAGCAACTGGATACTTTACGACGATTTTGTCGATCTAGTTAGAAATCATCATCATAACGCCTTCAGCGGCTTGATCACCGGTGTCAGCGACATCGGGCATTCGTTTCAGGTCGGATTCGATCACGGCGAAATCGTGCTGTTGTCTTACCGCGTCAAGAAAGGCATGTCGGCGCTACCGCTGATTGTCCAGATCGAACGCGCCAAGATCACCGAGCATCCGACCAGCGATACACAGGACGCCACCGGCGACGCGCTCGACACCAGCGCGGTGTTGTCGCGGCTAACCGCCAATACGCTGGACGAAACTACTACCTTGATAACGGAAATAGAAGATGTCCCCGTCCCGCGCCAGGCCAGCCAGGCTGCCACTGGTAGTCCGGTAGACGAACGCCTCAAAAGAATTATCGAATCCGCCGCGATCCATCATTTCGGTCCGATTGGCGCTATGGTTTGCGAGGAACACCTGGCTAATCCCGAAGGCGATTCGCGGGCGATCTTGCTTGCTATTGCGCAGGATGTCGGTGCCAGCGAAGCCGACACCCGGGCATTCTTCGAATCAGTTGCCGACGCTTAGTCGACTTGCGCAACCGGGTGCCAGGCCGGGTAACTTTCGATCGCCTCGATAAACAGCTCGACTCCCCGCTGCGCGCAAAGTTTCTCCAGTAGCGAGCGCTGCGGCTGAGTCGTCGAATCCGGCAAACGGCCCTGAGCAATGATATCGCCACGATCGAAGCGCTGGCTCAGCAAATGCAGACTAACCCCGAAATCGGAATCTGCCTGCGTCAGCTGCTGCGTCAGCGGGTCCGGACCTCGGTAGCGTGGCAGCAGTGACGGATGCAGGTTGAGCGCGGCCTTGCCGGCACTCTCGGTCAGCGGAGGTTCGATCAGATACGGCCAGCAGGCTACCAGCAAAAACTCGATACCGCGTTGCTCGACCTGGCTGGCGAAATCGGCCTGTGCCGCGGCCGGAACATAGGCTATTTCGATACCCTGCCCCAGTTTCAGCAAGGGTCGTTCAGGCCTGTCCTCGATCAGGCTGCTGCCAGTTAAGACGCCTTGCGCCGCGGGCGGATACTCGGGTAACGCGAGAATTCGTGGCCGATAACCCCTGCCGATCAGCGCCAGCAGAACTTCGCAGGAAAAATTGGCGCCACTGGCAAGCAGCGCAAAACCTCCGACCGCTGGTGGCAGGCCAGGGTTAATCGTCACAGGGCTGCAGTTCCATCACACCCTGCTCGGTCAGCGTGTCGATGAAACCGAAGCTGCGCATATCTTCTATACGTTGGGGATAAAGTATGCCATCCAGATGATCGCATTCATGCTGTACCACGCGCGCATGAAAACCCGACACTTCGCGCTCGATGAGCTCACCGTGCTGGTCGTATCCGCGGTAGCGAATTTCGCGGTAGCGTGGCACCATGCCGCGCATGCCGGGTACGCTGAGACAGCCTTCCCAGCCGTCTTCGCGCGCGTCGCCCAGTGGCGTAATCTGCGGGTTGATCAGCACCGTTTCGGGTACCGCGGGCGCATCCGGATAGCGTGAATTGGTCTGGTAACCGAAAATCACGACGCGTCGCATGACGCCGATTTGAGGCGCGGCAAGTCCCGCTCCATTCGCTGCTGCCATGGTGTCCCACATATCGTTCAGCAGCGGCGCCAGCGCGTTCCCATCGATGGGGTCAACCGGCAGGGAAACTTCCAGCAGCCGGGGATCACCCATTTTCAATATGGTTCTGACAGTCACGACGATTCCTGTTTTATGCGGTGTTTGATTGTGCCAGATATCGGTGATATAACAAATTCGTCCATTCAGGAGGATACTCAGTGGCTGACACCCCCCCGGTTCCACCCGTCAGCGGTACGGTGGTGCCGCGCTACGCGGGACCTTCGACATTTTGTCGGCTACCGGAGTTACGCGACGTGCCCTACTGCGACGTTGCGATACTCGGTATCCCGTTCGATTCCGGCACCAGCTACCGCCCCGGCGCGCGTTTTGGGCCGCAGGCAATTCGCCAGGCTTCACGCCACCTGCGCACCAACTTCCATCCGGCCTACGACACCGAGCCTTTCAAGACGCTGCAGGTCGCCGATGCCGGCGATGTCGCCTGTAATCCCTACAACATCGAGGAAGCGATTGCGCAGATCGAAGCGACCGCGGACGAGCTTTACCAGAAGTCGCCGGTGATTGTCAGCCTGGGTGGTGATCACACCATCGCGGTACCGCTACTGCGCTCGGTAAACAAGGTCGCCGGCCAGGTGGCGCTGGTGCATTTCGACGCCCACCTCGACACCTGGGACACTTATTTCGGCGCACCCTATACGCACGGCACCCCTTTCCGCCGTGCTGCCGAGGAAGGCCTGTTCAACGAAGCAGCCTCGATGCACGTCGGCATCCGCGGCCCGCTGTACAGCCCCGATGACCTGCTGCGGGATGAAGAGCTCGGGTTCAAGACCGTGCACTGCGACGAGCTGCAAACCCACGGTGTCGAGCACGTGGTCAAACGTATTCGCGATCGAATTGGCGATAATCCACTGTACCTGTCGATCGATATCGACGTGCTCGATCCCGCACATGCTCCCGGTACCGGTACACCGGAGATTGCAGGCCTAAGCAGCCGCGAACTGGTCAACATAATCCGCGGGTTGCAGGGTGCTAACCTGGTCGCCGCCGATATCGTCGAAGTAGCGCCGGCCTATGATCATGCCGAGATCACGTCGCTGGCGGCGGCAACCCTGGCCTTCGAAATGGTCAACCTGGTAGCCTGTCGAGGCTAGCTATCCTGCGCTGCGATTTTCGATTCCTCGCTTATCGTGTGATGGGCAAACCAGGCTACCGACAATAGCAGCATACTGCCGCCGATAATGGTGTTCAGCGACGGCGCTTCGCGAATCACCAGCCAGACCCAGAGCGGACCAAGAATACTCTCCAGCAGGTAAACCAGCTGCACCTCCGCCGAATTGGCGAACCGTGGGGCAATCGTCAGCATGATGAAAGCGAAGGGTATCAGGATGAATCCGATTATCCCGAGGTAAACGAACTGTACCGACGAGAGGCTCAACTCGGGCGCCTGGATCAGCCCGAAGCAAGCGGTAAACAAACTGCCGATGATGACCGATGGCACCAGGTCGACGTCCTTCTTGTAACGAATCAGTACCGCGCTACAGGCGGTAACGATCGCGCAGCAAATGGCGAAAAAATCACCCAGCAGGCCGTTGCTGCCATAGCTGCCCCAGCCGATGATAAAGATACTGAGCAAAGACAACGCGATAATGAGCCAGGTACTCGGCCGCTGGTTTTCACGCAGCACGATCAGCGACAGGATGGCGGCAAAAATAGGCGCCGAGGAGAGAAACAGTAGCGTGTTGGCCACCGAGGTTCGCTGAATCGCGCTGATAAAGCTGATATTGACGCAGGCGAACAGCACGCCGTTTAGCACGCCAATCCAGCCGATCCGCAGCAGCGCGCCGACGAAACGCGTGCGATAGTAAATCCACAGCACCAGGCTGATGGCAACTATCGGAAACAGCCCGCGATAAAATATCAGCGTGTAATCGTTTAGGTCGGCAAGACGAATCAGGAGGCTATCGGGACTGAGCACGAAAACCCCTCCGAGCGACATCAGGATACCCTTGCCGCGATCACTCAGGCCTTTGAACTGGTTAGCTTTATTCATTCAAGACTGTTCCGGGAAGATGCTGCATGATAATGTCACGCCCGGGTTTAAGAAAGCTCTGCATAAGTCAGCCTGACCCGGCTAAGCAGGATAAACGCAAAATCTCGTTTTGCAGCGCTGCCCTGATCAGTAAAAATCGATAGTTGGAGATTTACCGTGCCGTTAACACAACCCGTTCCGCGAGAGCTGGCGCATACCCGCGTCGTTACCTGCCATGGTTATCTGCGCGAAGATGGCTTATGGGATATCGAGGGCCGAATCGTCGACACCAAGCCCTATCGTTTCCAGAATCGAGATCGCGGCGGCTGGATCGAGGCTGACGAGGCATTACACGATATGTCCATACGGCTGACGATTAACCTCGATCTCGAAGTCATCGATGTCGACGCCGTTATCGATCATTCACCCTACAACTACTGTAAGTCGGTTTCCAGGATGGCGCGCAACCTGATCGGTTTGAAGATTGCGCCCGGCTGGACCCAGAAATCGAAACGGGCCATGGGCGCGAATCGCGGCTGTACCCACCTGACCGAGCTGCTGGGCCCGGTAGCGACTACCGCCATTCAAACGATCGCCAGCGCGAAGTCCAGGCTAGATCACAACAAGGCCAGTTCCAGGTCGAACGCTTTTCTCGATAGCTGCCACACCTACGCCTCTGACAGTCCGGTCGTCAAGCTGCACTGGCCGGAACACTATAGCGGCGACAAGTAAATCGGATAGGCTTAAATGTAGGAAAATCCCTACAATTTTGTCGGCGCAGTGCCCTGTAACGCCCTCTTCTGTTTTGTTACGCTGGGCGCCTGCCAATCCGACATGGAAGTTAAATGCGAGACCCCGTCGACCTGGAAGCCACCCGGGAAACGTCACAACTGTTGTCCGAACTCGATCTCGCCATCGACCAGTCCGGTGTCGTGCGCGAAATCATCAGCAAGTACGAATGCATCCGCAACATTGAAAACATCACCGGGCCATCGAGACTGACGCGCATCATGCGTGAGGAAACCCAGATCATGGAAAACCGCCTGCGAACGGCGCGCTTACGGGGACTGAAGCAGGACGCGACGCTGTTATCGATTTAAAGCGAGCCGAAAAATGACCCGCTCAGGCGAGACATGATTTAGCCGGAGGTTTGGAGTAAAATTCCCGCAACGCTCGAATAATTTTAATGATTTGCGTTCACGCAAGCCCTACCTCGCTACATTATGGGCATACCACGGAGGCCACTATTAATGAACAAGTTACCCCGCATCGCCGCTGTACTATCAGTCCTCGCCTCGTTCGGGGTTTACGGTCACGGCTCGTTGAGCATCGATTTGTCGCACCCGATTCCCACATTTGCTCCCAGTAGCGAAGACCCGATGAAACCGGATCTATCCAGCCCTTATCAAGATTCGAAACCGATCCCGACCTTCGGCGCACAGGCGGTTTTGTCGTTCGCGAAATTCCCCACCAGCCAGGGTTATTTTAATCTCGGGACCATGGTACTGGCAGAGCATCACGGTACGCACCTGGATTCACCGGGGCACTATGTCAACAATGCAGAATCCCTTGAAGGTGAAAATCTGCCGGCCGAACAGCGCAAACACACGCACGATCTGAATGCAGACGACCTGATCGGTCACGCGGTGCTAATCGATATCTCGGGCCGTGTCGAAATGGAGCTGGCCAAAAACGGCGGTGTTCCGAGTCCAGACACCGCGGTAACGGATTTTTCTAACAGCTCGCCCAACGTCGTAACCGCAGCCGATATCGTCGCCGTGGAAAAGCAGATCAAGAATGGCGTCTGGCTGGTTATCAATACCGGCTGGTCGAAGTTCTTTTTCTCGGGTAACGATTTCGCCAAGGACCCCTACATCAACGGTTTCAACCATCCCGGCATGAGCAGGGCGGCAGTGGATAAACTGATCGAGATCATGGATCGGAAAGGCGTCCTGATCGGCGGCATTATTGCAGACAACATCGGTATTGATTCGGGGCAAAGCGCGGTCGGCGACGACGACAAATGGACCAATTCCTGGCATGCCCACGTGCGCTTGCTGCAGCGCGGCGTCAAGTTTGTCGAAAATGCAACCAATCTCGGGCAACTTGCCATGGTAAAAAATCCGGGAAAATGCACGATTGTCGTCGGTGCGCCCAAACATGTGGGAGGTACCGGCGGCCCGTCGAGAGTGCTGGCACTTTGCAAGTAAGGACAGCCCTGGGCATTATCGCGATATCGCGTTTTTATTCGATCAGGGACGCCGCATAAAGGGCGGCTTCCTTAACCCGTGAATCAGGATCTTTCGACGCCAGGTCCGACAGCCTCGGTTTCGCCGCAGCGGCATTGAGATAACCCAGCGCAAGCGCTGACTCGAGGCGGACCTGGGCGATGGGGTCGGCCAGGGAACGGATCAAGGGTTCGCTGGCAGAGTTGACCTTGCCTCTGCCCAGCACGCGCGCCGCCGTCCAGCGAACTTCGGCACTCTGATCGTTCAGCATTGCGACGATCGAATCGTAGTATCCCGCATTTCCCAGGACACCAAGCGAGCGAATCGCGACGGCACGAATGCGTGCGTCCGGGTCTTTCAGGGCCGCGCCAAGGATCTCCGCGGCCTGCTCTGTCCGGGTGTAACCAAGCCCGTAGATTGCCTGCCAGCGAACCTGGTAGAGACCTTGCGCGATTTTCAGCGCAGTGCTGCTCGTACGCGGTATCGATTTTACCGTTGCCGCCCGCAGATAGAGGCTTACTCCAGCCTGGGGGTCGAGCCTGATGATGGTGCGCAAATACTCATGCAGCAGCTCGAGACTCGCAATCGTCGATCCGGGCTCGAGTAACAATGCGTCTCCGTCCTGCTTGAATATCCGGCTGCCCTCGAGCAACGCGTGCTCGGTGATGGCGCCTGCCTGATTGCGACTGCCGAAGTTTCGCAAGATCGCCAGACCCAGGATTCGGCTGTCGTGATCTTCGCTCGAAAGCGCCTCGAGAAAATAGGATTCCGATCCCCTGGCGCGAGTATTGGCCATCGCGACCAGGGCATAGCGCTTTACCTCCTCATCTTCGGTTTTTCGGTACAGCGCCTGAATGTCTGCAATAGCATCCGGATTTGCCAGTAACGTCAGGGCCCGCAGAGCCACAAGGATTTGTTCGCGATTCTCCGACTGCCTCAGCGATTCCCGCAGGATTTCGAGGCCCGTCGTGCTGCGGGTGCGTCCTAACGATAGCAGCGCAACCTGGCTGATCGAATCATTTTTGTCCCGCGCGAAGTCTGTCAAAGCCTGCAGCGTAGCCGACCCCGAAAAACTTCCCAGGCTTTTTATCGCATGCAGACGTACCTGGATATTTGGATCATGGATGGCTTTTAGCGCAAGCTGCTCGGCCTCCCGTGAATCGATATTACCGAGGGCATTGGCGCACTCTACCCTTACCGCGGCGCTGGTTTCACCGAGCAGGCAATCCTCGATTTTAGCTAGCGCAGACGGTTCACCAATTTTTCCGAGTGCCGAGTAAATCTCCTGCCTTACACGGTCGATGGATTCGTTTTGCTCCAACCGCGCCAGCAGCGCATCGGTGGCGCCGGACTGCGGTCGGTATCCGAGCGACTCGGCGGCTCGCAGACGAACGTTTGCATTGGAATCATTCAACGCCTTGACCAGCACGTCAAAATCGATGGAAGTATGCTCCCAGCCGTTCGCATGAGCATTGGGAGCATGGCAGACGAGTGCGAACAAGAAACAAGGCATCGCGAGGCGCCGAATTATCCTGATGAATTCATCGTTAACGACCATGCGGCTATCTTATAGCGCCGGACACGTCAGTACTAGAATTTGGAGCGGACAGTTTCAAACTGGCGGGCGGGTTGCCAGAATCGGCAGGCTTTTTAAGTCGAGTGGCTCGATCAATTGACCTGCGTCTAATCAACGGCTGGATAAGCGTATAAAATGCCGGCCAATAATACTTACGGAGGAGAGACTTAATGAACGTCAAAGTTGAGGATTTGATGACCAGGTCGGTGATCACAGCCGAACCGCATCAAAGCATCGAGCACGTGCGCAACATGCTCGAAAAGAATTCCATCAGCGCCGTACCGGTGGTTGACAGCGATGGCCATCCGGTCGGCATCGTCTCGGCAACTGACCTGGTGCACGACTTGAAGCCGGGCGCACCGATCAGCCAGATCATGACCGAAAAGGTCTACACGGTGCCGCTATACGACGATACCAGCATCGCCGCGCGGATCATGCGTAACCATGATATCCACCGCGTAGTGGTCACCCACGAGCAGAAAGTCGTCGGCGTGTTGAGCGCTTTCGACCTGCTCAAACTCGTCGAAAGCCATCGCTACGTCGCCAAGAACGCGCCGACGCCGTCGAAACGCAAGGGCAGCAAGCGCCGATAACCCGAACAGCGCGCGAGAATTTATCTATAAAGTGCGTGAAGTTTGTTATCTAACTTATTGATTTTTTGGTGCCCGGAGCCGGAGTCGAACCGGCACGGTGTTTCCACCGAGGGATTTTAAGTCCCTTGCGTCTACCAATTTCGCCATCCGGGCCACGGATGCCTTGCTGTCAGATGCGTTTCGGAGCGACTTATAAAATCTCAGATATATCGCTCTATTCCAACAAGATCGGACTTTCACTGTATCGTTATTATGGAGGCTGAGGGCGGAATCGAACCGCCGTACACGGCTTTGCAGGCCGCTGCATAACCACTCTGCCACCCAGCCAATGAAGGGCAATCCTGCTTATCGAAGCGCGGTCGTCAAAACTGGAGCGGGAAACGAGATTCGAACTCGCGACCCCAACCTTGGCAAGGTTGTGCTCTACCAGCTGAGCTATTCCCGCAAAAGAGCCGCTATTCTATATATTCACCCTCGCCTGTCAAGCTGCCAGCAGCCTGCAAATGCTAACTATGGTGGTTAATAACCGGCCACGCGGCGCGCAGGTAAATAACCATCGACACCAGGGTCAGCAGCGCTGCCAGGTAATAGATGCCGAGGCCTATCTGGAACACGGGAAATCCCATCAAGGGCTCCGAAAAAATCATGAATCCCAGCGCCAGCATTTGCGCCACGGTCTTGGTTTTGCCGATGAATGAAACTTTCACCGTGGTGCTGGCGCCGAGCTGTGCCATCCATTCTCGCAGCGCCGAAATCGAAATCTCCCGGGCAACGATAACAATCGATGGCAACGCCACGAAAATACTCGGATTTGCCTCCACCAGCAGCACGATTACCACGACCACCATCAACTTGTCGGCGACCGGGTCGAGGAAGGCACCGAACGATGACTCGAGCTGCATCGAACGCGCCAGGTAGCCATCCACCCAGTCGCTGAAACTGGCGATAGCGAAAATGACTGTGGCGACGACATTGGCCCAGCTAAATGGCAGGTAAAACACCAGCACGAAAAGCGGGATCAGGGCGATTCGAAACAGCGTAATGGCGGTTGGCAGCGTTACTGTCATTGGCTCATGGCCCGATAATTAGCCGTGAAAACTATCATAGATCGCCTGCGCGGTCTCTCGGTTAATGCCCCTGATTTGCATCAACTCCTCGATTCCCGCGGCCTTGACGCCCTGCAGCCCACCGAAGGTATTCAGCAGTATTTGCCGTTTCCTGGCGCCGATACCGGGGATTTCCTCGAGTCTCGACTTATTGCGGGTTTTGGCGCGGGCCTGTCTATGCCCGGTGATTGCAAAGCGATGCGCTTCGTCCCGAATCTGCTGGATCAACAGCAGCCCGGGAGAATCCAGCGGAAAGTTGAGCGCGGACATTTCCTCGTCAAGGATATCTTCATAACCGGCGCGCCGCTCGACCCCCTTGGCCACGCCGAAGACACGCAGGTTTTCCTTAACGGTCGGAATATTGAGGGCCTCCAGCACTTCGAGCGCGATGCCCAGTTGTCCTTTACCGCCGTCGATCAGGATCAGGTCCGGCAACTGCTCGGGAGAGTTGCGTCTTTTTTCGTAACGCCGCTCCAGCACCTGGCGCATCGCGGCATAGTCGTCGCCGGCCTGGATATCCCTGATGTTATAGCGACGGTACTCGTTCTTTATCGCTCCCTCTTTGCCGAAGACAACGCAGGACGCCTTGGTCGATTCACCCATGGTGTGACTGATATCAAAGCACTCTATGCGTTCGGGCGGATTCTCGAGGTGCAGTATTTCGACCAGGTTTTGATAGCGCTTGCTCAGCATGCTTGCCGATAGCAGGTAGCTTTCCAGGGCCTGTTTGGCATTGTTGATCGCGTTTTCCAGTGCACGCCGGCGCTTGTCGCGGACACTGTGCACGATCCTGATCCTGGAATGGTTGAGTTGATGCAACGATTCGGCCAGCAGCTCGCTGTTTTCGAGTTCATGGCTGACGATGATCTCGGGCGGCGCAGGATGGTTCGAATAGTGCTGGATGATGAAACTTTCCAGCAGGCTGGCGGCATCGGTGTCGAGCCTGGCGCGATTGTAAAACGGCTTGTTGCCGAGCGAGGTGCCATTGCGAATCATGAATAGCTGGATGCAGCTGAAGTCCTGCTGCATTTCGCAGGCGATGATGTCGATATCGCCATCGAAGTTGGTGACGAACTGCTTTTCGGTCACCCGGCGCAGCGTTTCGATGCGGTCGCGCACCTGGGCCGCCTGTTCGAATTCGAGCCTGTCGGAAAAATCTTCCATCAGTTCGATCTGCTGGTCGATGAGTTGGCTACTGCGGCCTTCGAGAAACATTTGCGCCTGTTCGATCTGGCGCTGGTAGCTTGCCTGGTCGGTATGGCCGACACAGGGCCCGGTACAGCGTTTGATCTGATACTGCAGGCAGGCGCGGGTGCGGTTGGACATGGCAGAATCCTCGCAATTGCGCAGCTGGAACATGCGTTGCACGTGGTTGATGGTGTAACGGATCGAACCGGCACTGGGGAACGGACCGAAGAAGGTCCCCTTGCGCTTGTCGGGCTTACCCCGAAACACTTTGAGGCGCGGAAATTCGTGTTTGGTCAGGCAGATATAGGGATAACTCTTGTCGTCGCGAAACAGGATGTTGTAACGCGGATTCAAGTTCTTGATCAGGTCGTTTTCCAGCAGCAGCGCCTCGCTTTCGGTACGCGTATTGATGACCTCTATATTGTGGATATTGTTCACCAGCGACATGATGCGCGTGCTCAGCCCGGTCCGACGAAAGTAACTGGCCAGCCGCTTTTTCAGGTTCTTGGCCTTGCCGACGTAAATAACCTTGTCGTTGCTGTCGATCATGCGGTAAACGCCGGGTTTGCTGTTAACCGTGTCGAGAAAGGCCTTGTGATCGAAACTTGTCCGCTGGTTCATCGCATCAGCTCGACGATACGTTCGAAAACCTGATCGAACATGATAGGGTTGAGTCTGCCGGTGTTGAAATTGTAGCGGCTGCAGTGATAGGAATCGATTAACTGCAGTTGTCCCGGTAGTCGGTGCTCTGCTCCATGGTGAAAACGCATCTCGACCTGTCGCAGACCCAGGGCCCGCAACACGGCGCGATGGGCGATGGTACCGAGCGCGAGGACTATGGAACCGGCCTGCAGGCGAGATATCTCGTCGCGCAGATACGGATTACAGTTTCTTACTTCCTCGCCACTAGGCCGGTTTTGCGGCGGCACACACTTAACCGCGTTGGTTATCCTGCATTGGTATAGACGCATGCCGTCACCCTGGCTGCGCGAACGGGAAATACTCGCGAATCCGAAACGATGCAGGGTCTGGAATAAAACCTCACCCGAGGCATCGCCGGTAAAAGGCCTGCCAGTAGCGTTTGCACCGTGTAGTCCTGGTGCCAGGCCGACAATTAACAGGCGTGGGTCAGCGGCGCCGAAGTCCGCGACCGGCAGGCAATGGTAATCCGGATACCTGAGTTTCTGTTCGCTGCGGAATTGGCTTAGACGCGGACACAGTTGACAGCCGTGCAAGTCAGACACGTCGATTAATCCGAATTGGCGAATTCTACGATGCCCTGCTCAACCGCAATCTTGATCAGGTCGACTTCGTTCTGTGCGCCCAGCTTTTCCAGCAGGCGCAGACGGTAGGTGCTGATAGTTTTGGGACTGAGACACAGTTTTTCGGAGATTTCGGCATTGGTCAGACCGTGTGAAATCATCAACATGACCTGGAATTCGCGCCGCGACAGCCGATCGATCGGATTGTGCTCGTTGCCGGGCAGCAGCGACAGGGCCAGCTGCTGTGCTATGCTCGGCGCAATGTACGCACCGCCGTTATAAACCTGCCTGATGGCATTCAACATTTCTTCGACCTCGCAATCCTTGGTCAGGTAACCCTTGGCGCCGATCTCGAGCATACGCTTGGGAAAGGTTTGTTCGTTGTGGATGGTCAACACGATGATTTTCTGCTGGGGATTACGTTGCAGAATTCGACGGCAGGCCTCGACACCACCGATTCCCGGCATATTGACGTCCATCAGGATGACGTTGGGTTCGAGCTCTTGCGCCAGCTGAACGCTATCCTCGCCGCAATCTGCCTCGCCTACAATCTTGACCTGCTGGCTATCTTCCAGCAGGCGGCGGATGCCGCTGCGAACCAGCATGTGGTCGTCGGTTAAGAGTACGCTTATCATGATTGGACACCGGATAATCTGCCGGCATCATAACACAGCTATCCTACTTCTTGTAATCCAGCCGACGAGGTGGGCTTAGTAGCGCAGCAGCACCGAGCCCCAGGTGAAACCGCCGCCGAAGGCTTCCAGCAGGACGAGTTCATTGCGTTTGATACGGCCGTCGCGCACCGCGACATCGAGGGCCAGCGGCACCGATGCCGCGGACGTATTACCATGCTTATTGACGGTTACGACGACCTGGTCCATCGACATTTTCAGTTTTTTTGCGGTCGCAGTGATAATGCGTATATTGGCCTGGTGCGGCACCAGCCAGTCGATGTCGGATTTCTTCATATGATTGGCATCCAGGGTTTCGTCGACGATTCGGCCGAGCGTGTTGACCGCCATCTTGAAGACCTCGTTACCCTTCATCTCGACATAGGCCTTGCCCTGCTTGACCTCGTCGTAGCCGTCGGCAATACCGTGCGGCACCCACAGCAGGTTTTCGTATTTACCGTCGGCGTGAATATGCGTCGACAGGACTCCGGTTTCTTCGTTCGCTTCCAGTATTACCGCTCCGGCACCGTCTCCAAACAGGACGCAGGTGCCGCGATCTTGCCAGTTCAGAATGCGTGAAAAGACTTCCGCGCCTACTACCAGCGCTTTCCTGGCGCTGCCGGTCTTGATGAATTTTTCCGCCACCGTCAGGGCATAGACAAACCCGGTGCACACCGCCTGGATATCGAACGCCGGGCAGCCGTGAATATCGAGCCGCGCCTGCAGGATACAGGCGGAACTCGGGAATATCTTGTCCGGGGTGGAAGTGGCGAGCACGATCAGATCGATTTCGGACGCATCGATGCCAGCGGATTCGATCGCCATGCGGGATGCTTTTTCCGCCAGGTCCACCGTGGTTTCGCCATCGGCGGCGATATGCCGTTGCTCGATGCCGGTGCGCTCGCGAATCCACTGGTCGGAAGTTTCGACAATTTTTTCCAGGTCATGATTGGTCATGACATTTTCAGGCAGGTAACTGCCGGTACCGCTGATCCGCGCATAGATCATGTCACTGCTTCCTCCACCTGGCTTAAATGGTTTTCGATCGCGCTCGATATGCGTTGCGGCACGTTGTTTTCGATTTCGATCGCGGCGATCTTGATGGCGTTGAAGAAAGACTCCGCGTCGGCGCTGCCGTGGCTCTTGATGACAATGCCGTTGAGTCCCAGCAGGCTGGCACCATTGTGGCGCCGCGGATCGAGGCGACGCCTGATCGACTGCAGTACAGGCAACGCGCAGAGGCCCGCCAATCGAGTCAACCAGTTGCGCTTGAACTCGCTGCGCAGGACGTGGTTCACCAGCGCCGCGAGCCCCTCCCCGGTTTTGAGGGAGACATTGCCGACAAACCCATCGGTGACGATGACGTTAACGGTGCCTTTGAAAATGTCATCGCCTTCGACAAATCCGTAGTAATTCAAGCGGCTCTCGGCAATAAGCTGGCTGGCGCGCTTGATCGATTCACTGCCCTTGATTTCTTCCGACCCTATATTGAGCAGGCCCACGCTGGGTTTTTCGATGCCTTCGACGGAACGCGCCAGCTCCGATCCCATGAGCGCGAACTCGGCCAGGATTTCAGGTGTACATTCGGGATTGGCGCCCAGATCGAGCATATGCGTATGCCCCTTGATACCCGGTAATATCGTGCAGATTGCGGGTCGGCTGATTCCACGTATCGTCTTTAACACGAACTTACTGGTGGCCATTAGCGCCCCGGTGTTGCCCGCGCTGACGCAAGCCTGCACCGAGTCGTCCTTTACCAGGTTGATCGCCACTCGCATCGAAGAATCCTTCTTCTTTTTCAGGGCCACCGCCGGTAGATCGCCCATCTCCACGACTTCGGAAGCGTGATGCAGGCTGACCCGACTTTCCTGCTGCAGGTTGTTGTTCTGTAGCTCGGCCGCCAGCTGCTCCTGGTTGCCGACCAGGACCAGTTCGATGCCGGGAATCCTTTCCACCGCCAGCCTGGCTGCAGCCACCGTGACAACGGGCCCGTGATCGCCTCCCATGGCATCGAGTGCAATAATTTTTTTTATCATTTAATCCGCGTCCGAAATAAATACGGGCGGTATGTGCCGCCCGTATTCAGTTCGATTTGAACGCTACTACTCGTCGTCGTCTTCGACGACCTTGTCCGCGATAACTCTTCGTCCCTTGTAATAACCGTCGGCGCTGACATGATGGCGGCGGTGCGTTTCGCCTGTCGTCGGTTCGACCGACAGGGTCTCGCCGCCGAGGGCATCATGCGATCGTCTCATGCCTCGCTTGGAGGGGGTTTTCCGGTTTTTCTGAACTGCCATTGGTATCTCCAGTTAACTTAATCTGTCGTTTTCAGTTGCTCTAAAACTGCAAACGGGTTGTCTTTAACAGCGGTCTCGTGTTGCGCCGACGAGTCCGGCCAGTGCTCATTGCAATCGCTATTCTCGTGCAAGGCCACCAGCGGGATCGCCAGGATCAACTCGTCTTCTACCACTTCGAATACGTCGATGAAGCCGTCTTCGCTGTATAGCGTATCCATGCTGCTATCGCGCAGCAGTTCATCGCTGGCATCTATCATCAGCCGGAAATCCAGTTTCATCGGAATTTCCAATGCCTGCAGGCAGCGTTGGCATTCCAGCTCAAGACTGGTTTGCAGCTGCCCTACTATCATGGGTATCTCGTACTCGTTACGAACAAACTCAAACTTGACGGCGATTTTCCGGTCTAATCGACCAGCTTCACCCGGGTACAAAAGCTCTCCCAAACGTGCCAATTCCGATACTGCGATATCGCCTTCAAAATGGCCGTTTCGGGTCACTTCCTTTTGAACCTGGTAGCGCCTACGCAACTTATCCCGCATAAGGCGGCGATTTTACATGCTTGTGGATAACAATGTCTATTCAATTCGCGGCTAAAATCACAGGATTGTGAATTCGCGGAATGCCTGTAATATACGGCGCTGCGGCTCGACCGTGGGGTCCGGTACGGGTCCAGAATCATTCCTGATGCGGAGTATCGAATCTATTGCAAAACAAGATTATCCTGGCCAGCAGTTCACCCTATCGCAGACAGTTGCTGGACCGATTGCATCTCGACTACGAATGCCATTCCCCGAACATCGACGAATCCATCAACGATGGGGAGCAGGCGCGCGACTACGTTTGTCGGCTGGCGCAGGCCAAGGCACAGAGTATCGCCGAAAGCTATCCGCAGGCAGTGGTGATCGGGTCGGATCAATGCGCGCTGCTGGATGACGAAATCCTCGGTAAACCGGGCTCGCACGTCAGGGCCCTGGAGCAGCTGCGGCGGGCACAGGGAAAGACGGTCGTGTTTCACACCGGTGTCTGTGTGCTCAGCCTGGAGCGTCGCTATTGTGCCGTCGACGATGTGCTTTTCGAGGTCGAGTTCAGGAATCTGACCGACAAACAGCTGGAGCATTACCTCGAGGTCGAACAACCCTACGATTGCGCCGGCAGCTTCAAGGCAGAAGGCTATGGCGCCTGCCTGTTTAGCGCATTGCGCGGCGACGATCCTAACGCGCTGATCGGGTTACCGCTGCTAAGGCTGACTACGATGCTGGAGCAGGCCGGGATCGAAGTCGTATAACGCGTCGCTAGTTGATCGAATAATTACCCAGCAGGTACTGACTGATGCTTCGTCCAGCGCTACTGCCGATACGGTCTGCGATGCGTTCGAGCAAATCTGTCTCGGGCGTAAAGTCCACCATTTGTTCAGCCTGAAGTTCCCGGGCGACGCTGCTTGTCGTGCCGTAAGCGTCGGCCAGCCCGAGTGCCAGCGATTGTTCGCCGCTCCAGATCAGCCCGCTGAAGATATCCGGGCTTTGATCGAGACGATCGCCCCGGCCCTGCTTGACCGCGTCGATAAAGTGATCGTGCACCTGGTCCAGCATGTTTTGCAAATGTGCCTTCTGCGCGTCCTGTTCGGGCAGAAATGGATCGAACAGGCCTTTGTTTTCACCCGCGGTCAGCAGTCGCCGCTCGATGCCGAGCTTTTGCATCAGGTCGACAAAACCGAAGGCATCCAGGCGTACTCCGATCGAGCCCACCAGGCTCGATTTGTTGACGTAGATCTTGTCGGCGGCGGAAGCCACGAAATATCCACCCGAAGCCGCGATATCGGTGACAACCGCGTACAGCGGGATCGAATCATGCTTTTGCTTGAGACGCATGATTTCATCGAATATATAAGCCGATTGGACCGGGGACCCCCCAGGCGAGTTGATCTCGAGCACTATGCCCGCGGTATCCTCATGCTCGAAGGCCCTTTTGATTCCGCTAATCATTCTTTCCGATCCAGCCTTTTCACCGCTGGCAATCAGGCCGGAAAGCTTCACTACCGCGGTATGTTTTTCGCCATCCGGTTCTCCGCCAACGCCAAAACCACCGTCACCGGCGGTCATCAGCGTGAAGGTGACGAAGATCAGGTCGCCAGCGGCGTGCACGCGTCTGCTCTCTTAGCGCCGCAAATACTAATCGGTCGACAACCTTCTGGTTATGGACGTCGGCCGCGGGGCGCGCCTGGTTAGTTTCGGTGTCTGGATCGACCATGATAGTTCCTGTTCAGGGGTAAGTGATTCAAGCCCGTGCAGCGTCGGCCAGCAATAGTTCGAACTCAGCCGGCAAGGGCGCATTGATTACTATCTCCGAAGTGTAGTCGCAAAACGGGAGTTCAAGGCTCGAAGCGTGCAACATCAGGCGCCTGATACCGCGCCGGCGCAGGTTGCGGTTGAACTCGTTGTCACCGTACTTGTCGTCGCCGGCGATCGGATGCCCCTGTGCCTGGCAGTGCACCCTGATTTGATGAGTGCGACCGGTTACCAACTCCACCTGGATAATGCTGTAGTATTTGCCGCCACGCAGCAGCTTGATACGACTCAATGCCGGTTTTCCCTTGGCGTCTACTCGCACCCGTCGCTCGCCGTTGGGCAGATGAAATTTCTGCAACGGTTGCGATATCTCGGCTATTTCCTGCGGCCAATACCCCTGTACCACGGCGGTATAGTTCTTGTTGAGTTGCCGTTCCCGCAGCAACACCTGCATAGCGAGCAGAGCCTGGCGATTCTTTGCCAGCAACAGACAGCCGCTGGTATCGCGATCGAGTCGGTGGACCAGTTCGATTTCGGTTTCTGGATACAGCAGTCGCATAACGTCGATAAGACCGTAATCCACGCCGGAGCCGGCGTGTACCGCAAGTCCCGTCGGCTTGTCCACAATCAGGATGTCGTGGTTCTGGTACAGCACGGCCTGTTCGATTTTGCTGACAAGCGCTGCCGGTGGCCGCGCCTTGTGCGGCTTTTCCTGGTCCATGCGTATCGGCGGTATGCGCACCTGATCGCCGATCTGCAGTTTGTAATCCGGCTTGCAGCGTTTCTTATTGACGCGCACTTCGCCCTTGCGGATGATTCGATAAATCCTGGTGCGCGGCACGTTATCCAGTTGTTTCATCAGGAAATTATCGAGCCGCTGGTTTAACTGGGCGGCGCTAATTTCCACCATGCTGACGGCGGTTTTTTGAGGCTTATATGAATTCAATGGATGGCAGTGTCTGGAAACTATGATATATTCGCCAACGTAGCATTGTACTGCCTATATCTGGGCAAAACACTACCAACACAGTTTTTTCGCGGAAAGCAAACCGCAGCAGCGGTTGTTTTCCACAAGAATTAGTCCCGGAAAGCGTCGAGCGGACGCCAACTTACGGGCCATTTGAGATACACACGGGTCCATGCACTGCCTCACACTCAGTTTTGTTTACCTTGAAAGTTTCCTAACGATAAACAGTCTGGTTAGATCCGACTGGTCGGGCCAATTCTGCCCGCAACATAAACTGGAAGCCACGGCAACGAAACCGGTAATGCGCAGCGCCAGGCCCTTCAAGCAAGGCAAATATTTAAATGAAACGAATTCTAATCAATGCCACCCAGACGGAAGAGCTGCGAGTGGCCATGGTCGATGGGCAGCGGCTCTACGACCTCGATATCGAAGTACCCTCTCGGGAGCAGAAAAAGTCCAATATCTACAAGGGTAAAATAACCCGCGTCGAACCCAGCCTCGAGGCCGCCTTCGTCAACTATGGTGCCGAACGGCACGGCTTTCTGCCCTTCAAGGAAATCGCCAAACAGTATTATGGCGATGCCCCTCGCGACGACGGCGGTAAACCCCTGCTCAAGGATGCCTTGAAAGTAGACCAGGAAATCATCGTCCAGGTCGAGAAGGAAGAACGCGGCAACAAGGGCGCGGCCCTGACCAGCTTTATCAGCCTGGCCGGGAGATTCCTCGTCGCTATGCCGCAAAACCCCCGTGCTGGAGGCGTCTCGCGACGCATCGAGGGCGAGGATCGCGATGAGCTGAAGAAAGTTTTATCCGGGCTCGAAATGCCTGAAGGCATGGGGGTTATCGTTCGCACCGCGGGCGTCGGTCGCAGCCTCGAGGAAATGCAGTGGGATCTCGACTACCTGACCCAGGTATGGGCCGCGATCGAGAAGGCTTCCGAAACCAAGAAAGCCCCCTTCCTGATTTACCAGGAGTCGGATATCGTGGTTCGGGCACTGCGCGATCACTACCGCAACGATATCGGAGAAATCCTGATCGATTCGAAGCAGGCCTATCAGCAGGCGCATGATTTCATGTCGATGGTCATGCCTGGTTCGTTGCACAAGCTCAAGCAGTTTGAAGATAAATTACCGCTGTTCAATCGATTCCAGATCGAAAACCAGATCGAGTCGGCTTTTTCACGCGAAGTTAACCTGCCCTCCGGCGGCGCTATCGTTATCGATCATACCGAGGCCCTGACCTCGATCGATGTCAACTCCGCGCGCGCCACCCGCGGCAGCGATATTGAAGATACCGCGAAAATGACCAACCTCGAAGCTGCCGATGAAATTGCGCGTCAATTGAAAATTCGCGATCTTGGCGGCCTGATCGTCATCGATTTTATCGACATGATGCAGAACAAGAATCAACGCGAGGTCGAAACCCGGCTGCGCAATGCCGTGTATGACGATCGCGCCAGGGTGCAGATAGGACGCATATCGCGTTTCGGGCTGCTGGAAATGTCGCGTCAACGCCTGCGCCCGTCGCTGGAAGAGTCCAGCCAGATCGTATGCCCGCGCTGTAGCGGACAGGGTACCATCCGCGATGTCGAGTCGCTATCGCTCGCGGTGTTGCGTTTGCTCGAGGAAGAGTCGCTCAAGGACAATACCGGTAAGATCCTCGCGAAAATGCCGGTCGAGTGCGCCACCTACCTGCTAAACGAGAAGCGAGAAAAGATCGATGCGCTCGAGCAGCGGCGCAAGGTACATATTGTCATGATCCCGGATCCCAACCTGGAAACCCCTCATTACCATATCGAGCGGGTCAAGGACAACGACACGCACCGGCACGAATCCAATTATAAGAAATCCTACGAATTGACCACCGAGGAAGAAGCAGTCGACCTGGTGGAAATGGCCAGCAGTACGACGGTGACGCCAGAAGTAGCGGCCGTGCAGCGCGTGGCTCCTTCCGAGCCCAGGCCCACGGCTCCCCCACCACCACCGCCGGCCGAAGTGCCGGCTGCCAGTGGCGGCGGATTGATCGCAAAACTCGTTAGCCTGTTTGTGGGCGGTGGGGAAAAATCTGCCGAAAAGGTTGAAGAACCCGAGCCCAGCCCGGAGAGTCGCCAGTCCCGTGGCGGCAACCGGGGACGTCGTGGCAAGTACCGCGGCGGACAAAATCGGCAACGTGGCAAGTCCAGCGCCAGGGGTGGAGATAACTCCAGGCGCAGCCAGGGTCAGGGTCAGGACAGCGAACAGCGCAGCCAGGACAAGAGCGAGCCCAGGGAAGGCAAGCCTCGCGGCCAGTCCCGGCCCGGTCGCTCGCGTGGCGGCAATCGCTCCGGTAATCGCGGTAATCGCGGCGGTCGTCAGGCGGAAAACAAGGGGCAGCAGGAACAGGGCAAGACCGCTGAAACCGCCGCTCAGGATCAATCCAGCCAGTCGCGCGACAGCGGCAAGCCCAGTACCCGGCGGCAGGATGAGCAAAAGCAGAAGGCAGGTCAGAAGTCTGGTGCCGAAGCGGCGTCGAATCAGTCACCGACCGGGGCTGACAAGCAAAGCGTCGATGCTAATGCAAGACCTGAATTGGACCGATCCCGGACGGGAAACAAAGATCAGGCGGCGGTAAATCCTGAAAAGAAATCCCGTGACAGGACTGGTTCAGAGGCGTCCGATGCGGACAGTAAACCGGCCCCGAAATCCAGGGCGCCTCGCGCAAAGCCGAAAACCGATGTCAATTCGGAGGCTGCCGCGGTTACGGCTGAAGTCGCAGCCAAACCCAAGAAGACGGAACCTGGTCCCAAGGCGGAAGCGGTCAAGCCCGAGGCGATTGCGGCGCCACCAACACCCGTCAACCAGGATTAAAGCCAGGCATGCCAGTCCGGCGCGTGTCGCCAGGACTGGCAAGTTGGCTTACTTCTTCAGTTCCTCGAGGATTTTATCGGTGATGTTTACCGCGTCACTGGCATAGGCAATGCTGGAATCGGTAAAAATGAAATCATACCCCTCCCGTTTGCCAAAGGCCTGAATCACGGACTTGATAGAAACCTGCACCTGCTGTAGCAACTCTCGCTGCTTGGTTTGTAAATCTTCTTTTAGCGATTGTTGTTCAAACTGAAAGCGGCGTTTGTTCTGAATGATGTTGTCCTCGGCCTTTTTCTTTTGCTCGTCGCTCATCACCGCGCTATCGCTCTTATAGGTCTGTTCCATTTCCTGAATGCTTTGCGCCAGGTTGCGCAGGCTTTGCTCGCGCTCTCCGAATTGTTTCTGTAACTCGGTATTGGCGGCAATGGCCTGGGGTGATTGCTCCAACAACACCTTGGAATTGATGAATGCGCTTTTACCGGCGGCATTGAGGTTAAAGCTCAAAACTGCCAGCAGAATAAATGTGGTTAATTTCATGCGTTGATATCTCTATTGGTTAAGTGCGGATTCCTGGTCCTTGAAGCGCTGATTAATCAGCTTTTCGACATTCCTGGCGTCGTCTAACAGTTTCTTGATGCTGTCCCCGGAATATGGATTTCCGAAGTCATCTGTTTTAGCGGATTTCTGCTCGTCTGTATCGGCTTCATCCATCGGGTCTTGCTCCGGCGGCTCCTTAACCGCCTGGATCACATTCGTGTTGGGATCGAAGCCCTTGATAGTGTACTCGATTCCTTTCGCGGGAGGTTCGGTAGTGAACTGCACATTACCCTTGGCATCATACCATTGGTAGAACAGGTCTTTGCCGCTCAGGTCACTGTCGTCGCCAGGAATGGGTTCACTACCTTCGAACGCCTGCGAAAATTTGGGCATCTTGGGTATCGAAAAATCTGGCAAGGAGATATCTGAAAGGCTCATCAGCGTTTTGCCATCAGGACCCTTGAGGATCGTAAACGGTAACATCATCCCAATAAACAGCACTGCGATCATCAATTTTGCGAACAGTTTCATCTGGCATTCCGAAGCGGCCTGGTTCCTGCAAAGTATAGTCCCTCAGGGCCGAATTTCAGTCATGCCGTGCATATAGGGCAACAGGGCCTCGGGAATTCTGATACTACCGTCGGCTTGCTGGTAATTTTCCATGATTGCGATCAGGGTGCGTCCAACCGCCAGCCCCGAACCGTTGAGGGTATGTACCAGTTCCGGTTTGCCGGTCTCCGGATTGCGCCAACGCGCTTTCATGCGGCGCGCCTGGAAATCGGTCATGTTACTGCAGGATGATATTTCGCGATAAGTGTTCTGGCCGGGCAGCCATACTTCCAGGTCATAGGTCTTGGTCGAGGCGAAACCCAGGTCGCCGCCGCAGAGTATAACCTTGCGGTAGGGCAGTCCCAGCAGTTGCAGGATAGTTTCGGCATGCCCGGTCAATTCCTCGAGTGCAGCCATAGAATCCGCGGGCTTGACGACCTGCACCAGTTCGACTTTTTCGAACTGGTGCTGTCGAATCATGCCGCGGGTATCCTTGCCGTAGGAACCTGCCTCCGAGCGGAAACAGGGCGTATGGGCGACGTACCTGAGCGGCATCTTTTCGGCCTCGACTATACTGTCCGCGACAAAATTCGTCACCGGAACCTCGGCAGTCGGGATCAGGTAGAGATTATGATTTTCCGATTCGATATGGAACAGGTCCTGCTTGAACTTGGGCAGTTGACCGGTTCCCGTCAGCGTGGCCTCGTTAACCAGGTAAGGCGCGTACGCCTCGGTATATCCATGCTCGAGTATGTGCTGGTTGATCATGAACTGAATCAGGGCTCGCTGCAGCGTGACCAGGCTGCCGGTCATGGTGACAAACCTGGCGCCGGCAAGCCTGGCTGCACGTTCGAAATCCATGCCGCCGAGCGCCTGCCCCAGATCGATGTGGTCCCTGGGCTCGAAATCGAAAGCAGGTGGCTCACCCCAGCGCAGCACTTCCTCGTTGTCATCCTCGCTGTCGCCGGCGGGCACCGAGGCATCCGGCAGATTCGGTATCCCCAGCAACAGGTTATCGAGCTCATCCTGCAGCGCGCCGAGTTCGGACTCGGCGGATTTCAGCTGGTCACCGAGCCTGGCGACTTCTTCGAGCAATGGCTCGATATTCTCACCCCTGCCCTTGGCTTCACCGATCGCTTTGGAGCGACTATTGCGCTCGCTTTGCAACTGCTGGGTGTCAATCTGCAACGACTTGCGACGTTCTTCCAGCTGGCTGAAGCTGGAGGCATCCAGGTCGTAATTTTTGATGCGTAATTTTTCGATGACGCTATCGAGGTCACCGCGGAGTATTTTAGGATCAAGCATAATTAAATCATTTGTCTTGCGGCGACCAGACCACCCCAGGCGCCGATTATGCAGAAAAATACGCTGAACAGGATGTAGATGATGGCTTTCAACAAGGCATCGTTACTGGCCAGGTGCAGCGTATCCATAGCAAAGGTTGAAAAAGTCGTAAACGACCCGAGAAAACCGGCCAGTAAACCAATTCTGATTTCCTCGCTGACGTGAAACCGGTGCACCAGCAGCACCGACAGAAAACCCATCACCAGCGACCCAAGCAGGTTGACGGCCAGTGTCCCGTAGGGAAATCCCTGCCCGAGCCATTGGTAAGTCGTACTGGATACCCAGTAGCGAGAAACCGCGCCCAGCGAGCCGCCCACCGCGATAGCAATGTAGATAGACATTCTGCTTTGATTAAAAATGCGATATTGTACCAGCCGCTACAAAAGATGCACTCGAATCCGGGTTAATTACCCGCTTAAACGCGCTACAACCAATTGTCGAAAACTGAAACTATCAAAAAAATCGGACGCGACCTGGGATTCCAGCAGGTCGGCATAACCGACGTCAGGCTCGATCCGCACCATCGGCTCTACCAACAATGGATAGACCGTAATTTTCACGGGGAGATGAGCTATATGGCGCGCAACGTCAGCAAGCGGCTGCATCCGCCGGAACTGGTGCCAGACACCTTGTCGGTAATCTGCGTCAGGCTCGACTACCTGGTTGCAGAACAGCAAAGCCCACTGGATTTGCTCGAACGGGACGACCTCGCCTACGTCTCGCGCTACGCCCTGGGGCGCGACTACCACAAGCTGATGCGCAAACGGCTGCAGACCTTTGCCGAGCGTATCGTCGAGATTTACGGCAAGATGGGGTATCGCGTGTTTACCGATAGCGCACCGGTGCTGGAAAAAGCGCTCGCGGCCAAGGCCGGAATCGGCTGGCAGGGCAAGCACAGCAACCTGCTGCAGCGCGAGCATGGGTCCTGGTTTTTCCTGGGGGAGATATTTACCGATATGGCGCTCGAGATCGACGCGCCGTTGGAGAATCACTGCGGACGTTGTACCAGCTGTATCGATATCTGCCCCACGGCGGCGATCGTCGAGCCATACCTGGTCGACGCCAGGCGCTGCATCTCCTATCTCACGATCGAGCATCGCTCCGAGATCCCGCTGGAATTTCGTGCCGCCATCGGCAACCGAATCTACGGTTGTGACGATTGCCAACTGGTCTGTCCCTGGAATCGATTCGCAAGGTATAGCAATGAGCCTGATTTTCAGCCACGCCACGGGCTCGACATGATTTCCCTGATGGAATGCTACCGCTGGACCGAGGCCGAGTTTCTGCGCAAAATGGAGGGCTCGGCCATTCGCCGAATCGGGCATCAGTGCTGGTTAAGAAACGTTGTCATCGCACTTGGAAACGCGGCGCCTGATCCTCATATAGTAGCGACGCTGAAACGAGACTACGCCACTCACAGCGATTTTATCCGGCATCATATAGACTGGGCGATTCAACAACAGAGCAACGCGAAATGATACATTGGCAGGAATTCAAGGACCGCAGTAGCGACGTCGTTGCCAGCGGCGATTACATCTGTTCGGCCGATGAGATAGGGCTTATCCTGGTCAGCGGTACCGATGCCCGCGATTTTTTGCAGAATCAGCTTAGCAACGATATCGGTCTGATCGATGAAGCAAGCCTTCAGATCAGCTCCTATTCGACACCGAAAGGCCGAATGCTCGGGATTTTCAGGGTGGTTCAGGTTTCAAACGGCTATATCCTGGTGACCGTCAAGCCGATGGTCGTGCCGTTGTTACAGCAGCTTTTCAAGTATATCGTGCAGGCACAGGTAACCCTCGCCGACGCCAGCGACTACTTCGCGCGCTTTGCTATTGTCACCGACCAACCCGGTGTCATCGACCACTCGTTATTGCCGACGGCCACCAACGCGGTTGTACAAACCGATTCCGTCATCTCGATGCGACTCGAGCCGCTCGGAACGCAACAGCGCTTCCTGCTGTTATGCCTGTCGGCCGACGAAGCCATCGATCTGTGGCAGCAATTTGCCGCGAAATTGAGGGTCGCCGCTTACCAATCCTGGCATCTATCCGAAATAAGGGCCGGTATCCCGTCGATTTACCCGCAGACCTCGGAAGAGTTCGTACTGCAGATGGCCAACCTGGGAGCGCTAGACGCAGTCAGTTTCAAGAAGGGTTGTTACCCCGGTCAGGAAATCGTCGCGCGCATGCAGTATCTCGGGAAACTGAAGCGGCGCATGTACCTCGCCGAGCTGCAAACCGAGCAGCTACCCCAACCCGGTGACGAACTGGTCATGCAGGGTAAGGAAGAGATCGACGGCAGTGGCAAGGTGGTCGACGCCGAGTTCGATGAACAGGGCTTGTGCCATTGCCTGTATATCGCCCAGATCGCGAAAGCCGATGCGGGTCAACTAAATTTACTGAAACAACCCCAAACCACAATACGTAACGTCGATCTGCCCTATTCGTTGGAAAATTAATCCCAATCGGGCTGCGAAAACAGAATAGGCATCTATACTCGAGTGTAAATTATTAAACCACTCGAGAGACCATGAGTATCACGCCCGAATCTATTATCGACGATCTCGAAAACGATCGTTTGCCGTTACCCACCCTGCCCGAAGTCGCGATACGCGTGCGCGAAACCGCGGACGATGACAACGCCTCGATAACCGATGTCGCCAGGATCATCGAAACCGATGCGGCGCTGTCGGCGCGTATCGTTCAGGTAGGTAACTCGGCGCTTTACCGCGGTATCAACCCAGCCGAGACGGTACAGGCGGCGGCGATGCGAATGGGCCTGGACACGGTACGTTCGCTTGCCACCAGCCTGGTCATGAAACAGTTGTTCCAGGCGACTCACCCGGTGGTCGATCACTACCTGCGCGCGGCCTGGAAACAGAGCACCGACGTTGCTGCGCTCAGCGCCATGATTGCGAAAACCTCGACCACGCTGGAAGCCGATAGCGCGCTGCTTGCGGGTTTGACACATTCTATCGGTCTCTCCCCTATTCTGGTCAAGGCCGAAAACTATCCTGACATACTGGGCAATGCACAGCTGCTGGAAAAACTGATGTACGAAATATACCCGGTGGTAGGTAGCCAGATTCTCAGGAACTGGGGCTTCAGTGAAGCGCTGGTCAAGGTACCGGCCGAGCACCTCAATATCGAACGCAATGGCGACAACGGTAAGGCAGATTACGTAGACATCGTGCAGGTAGCGCTATTGCAGACACTCGACGACCCGGGCCATCCGCTGGCTAGCGTCGATCACAGCCAGGTTTCGGCTTTTGAACGCCTCGGCATGGCCGACAATGTCGAAGAAATCAATATGACCGGCGGCGTAATCGAGATAGAAGAGATCCGGGAAGCGATTCTCTAGACTACTTCAGATTGCCTCGATCTGCGCCAGCATCGCCTGCGCATCGGTATAGTTCAGAGCGATGTGGTGTAACTGCCCCGATTTTTCCACGGCAAGACTCGGGAAGCTGTCAATGCCGAGCATGCGACTGTGCTGGATTTCCTGCAGCAATTGCTGCTGTAACGCCGCCGACGTCAGTTCATCCGCGAAACGTTCGCTATCGAGGCCGATATCGTCGGCCAGTTCGATCAGCGTGCTGTCGTCGGAAGGATTACGGGCCTCCAGGTAATAGGCCCGCTGGATGCGTGCGGTCATCTGCGTATCGAATTCCTCGCCCTGGGCGCGGGCCGCGATAACCGCGCGGTTCGCCGGATAAGTGGCACGACGCGGCTGGCATTTTTCCCAGAACTCGAAATTGAACTCGGTTCCCGGAATCGATGTCGCGATGCGGTGCCAGGTTTGCTGTAGCATGTTGCGCATCGTTTCTGGCATCGGCTCGTCTGTATCGGGTGCCAGGCCGCCAACCAGGCGTTCAATCTGCAGCCGGCCCTCGAGTGCTGTAAACAGTTGCCGGCGTGTCGGTTCGAATCCCCAGCACCAGCTGCACATCGGATCGTGAACGTAGTAGAGTTTTGTCTGCATTATTTTTTGACCCCTCGGGTTAGCAATCGTTGCATGATGGTTTCGCAGGTCTCGATACTATCGATGCCGGACACGCTCTTGCCCGCCTGCCAGTAGTCTTTTTCACCGGTTTCATCGAGCGATGAGCGTTTCAGTTGCCAGATCGATTTCAATCCGTAATACATGCGCATCCAGTGCTTGGTGGTATTGCCGCTCAGCATCCAGCGAGCAAACCGACCGATGCGGGTGCCGCTGCGCTTGATAAAGTCGGTATTGATCACCGACACCGGGATTCCGGTAATTCGTTCCGACAGCACGATATCGGCTTCGTTAGCGTTGATAACCGCCTGCTTGTAGGCTTCGCTTGCCCGGCACTCGTGGCTCGCGATGAAGCGCGTCCCCAACTGGCAGGCGGCGTAACCATAGTCCAGTGCTTCCCATAACCCGGCTGCTTCGCCAATACCGCCGGCACAGACCAGCGGCGCGCCCAGACCATGCAATTCCTCGTAAAGCGTGCGCATCGTTCTTTCGCCGGCGTGACCACCCGCTCGATTATTGACGCAGATCAGCCCGTCGGCACCGTTATCGAGCCCGATTCGGGCCCACTTCAACTCGGTGACGTCGTGGTAGACCAGACCGCCTGCGGCATGCACGCGCTCCACGACCCAGTCGGGCTTGCCCAACGATGTAACGAAAAATCGAACACCTTCTTCGAGCGCGATATCGATCCAGAGCGACATGCGCTGCCGATACTTTTCCGACGATTTTTCGATCAGCGCATTCATGCCGATCGGCTTGTCGGTCAGTCGGCGCATCAGGCGGATGCCTTCGCGGTAATCGTGACCGTGGACGTAGGTTAGCGAGATAGGCTGCAGGATACCGATCCCGCCGGCTGCCGACACCGCGGCGGTGAGCTCGGGATTGCTGCACGGGTACATCGGCCCGCCAATGACCGGGTAGCGAATGCCGACCTGTTCGCAAAATCTTTTGGCGGCGTCGGGAAACTCTGGTTTCATGATGTCCCGTAGCCGATTAGCCAGGTGGCTTTGACCTCGGCGACCATCTCGCCGGACTCGTCCCGCAGCTGCGCCGTGACCTCGCACGGGGTATTTTCTTCGACCAGCTCGGGTAATTGAAAATCGGCAGTCGCGGTAAGTTTGCCGCGCGCTTTTTTTACATAATTGGCCTGGATGCCGAGCACGATGCCACGCATGTTAGCGGAGACGGTCGACAGGACGGCCAGCCCGGTCGCAATTTCACCCAGGTTTATCAGCGCGATCGCATGTATCGAACGCAGGTGGTTGCGCACCCGGCGTCGGTCGCGCAGGGTCACGCGTGCAAAACCCGGCCTGATTTCCTCGACGCGAGCGCCGATCGTGCCGCTGTAAGGTGCGATCAGGCCGAGCGCCAGGCTAAACAACCAGGAGCCTCCCGGCCAGGCCGAAAGTCGGTCCCACCAGGCTAAAACCGGACCCTGGGCGCCGCTGGATTTGATCTGTGTCATCGAATGCGAAGGCTAACTTGTGCAGCCCGATATTATGCGTTATTAATGGATCCATGGATATTAACGAAAAAGACAAACTGGTGGCGGCGTTTGACCACATGGTGGAGAACGTCAGCGAAGCAGTACACAATGCCGAAGAAGCGCTGGCTCCGACCATTGACGAGATGGTGCACAATGCCCAGGTATTGGCCCGGGAACTGTTCGCCCTTACCCAGGAAGAAGCCGAGGGCCTTGGAGATACACTTAAGCGAGACCTGCACAAGGCCAACAAAACGATGAACCAGCAAGGCAAGGAGCTGAAGGACTGGCTGAGCTTCGACCTCGCGCTGGTGGAGGACCGGTTTATCGATCTGGTTGCAAGGGCCGCAGACAAGGCCTGGCTCGATTTTCACGAATTCGAATACGAGGATCACCAGGCAAGCCTGTACCGCAGTGGTGAAGTTTGCAACGCAGGGACTTTTAGCTGCTGCAACTGCGACGAAGCTATCAATTTACCGGCTACCGGGCAGATACCCCGCTGCCCCGCCTGCGATCACGACATTTTTTACCGGGTCGTGAGCTAAAGCTTTAATCAGGGCTAACTGCCCGCGGCAATCAGGCTGGCATTACCGCCGGCAGCCGTGGTGTCGATGCACAGGTGACGCTCGACGATAAGGCGTTCGAGTACTCCGTCTTCGCAGATCAACGGAATCAGTTTCGAATCCCTGCCAGCCAACGCGATTCGATACTCGGTTAGCCGTTGCGGCTGCGCCTGCGACATGACGGCATCGATACCCTCGATAGATTGCAGGCAATCAGCGTCGATATCGCCCTCGACACCCACGGCCGGGAGTCCATTTTCGCGCAGCAAGGCGGCTAGCTGTTCGCCCTGCTCGGCGACAATGACCACCCGATTTTGCTGGGCAAGCGCTGACAGAGCCTGCAACAGCGCGGCTTCCCGACCGGGGCCGAGACATAAAACAACGCCACGCGGATGCGCGGAAAGCTGGTTGGTTTCGCCCGTCGGCCCCGGCATTTCTTCGATGGAGATAATCGATTCGTCCCGCCATGCAACTGCCTGCTGCTGCGCGATACGCTGCAGCAAATCCAGATCCTGGGCAGGGGGCAGGCTGTGTAATCCTGCGAGACTTCGCAGCAGCGAATTCAGGGTTTCGATATCGGTCGGTTCAGCTAGCGCCTGATCGCGGTGCGACATCGGGTAGCGTAAAAATCGAGCCAGGTACCAGGGGCCGCCGGCCTTGGGTCCGGTGCCGGACAGACCTTCCCCACCAAACGGCTGGGTACCGACCACGGCGCCTATCTGGTTGCGATTGACGTAAACATTTCCCGCCCTGATACGTTTAACCACCTGTTCGACTCGCGAGTCGACCCGGGTGTGAATGCCGAAGGTCAAGCCGAATCCACGGGCATTGATCGAATCGACGACCGCGTCGATGTCACTGGCGGCAAACCTGCACAGGTGCAGTACCGGGCCGAAAATCTCTTCCTCGAGCTGCTCGATGCCGTCGAGTTCGATCACGGTTGGCGCCACGAATAGCCCCGTTTTCGGCGCCGACAGCGATTTGATGACCCGACCCTGATCCGCCATCTGTTGACAGTGCGCATCTATCTTCTGCTTTGCCGCGTTGTCGATAACGGGTCCGACGTCGGTGGCCAGGTACCAGGGATTGCCGATACTGAGTTCATCCATCGCGCCGAACAGCATTTCCAGTATCTTGTCGGCGACGTCCTCCTGCAGGTACAGGACACGCAGCGCCGAACATCGCTGACCGGCGCTCTGGAAAGCCGACGCCAGCACGTCACGCACTACCTGCTCAGGCAAGGCCGTGGAATCGACAATCATCGCGTTCAGACCACCGGTCTCGGCGATCAGCGGCGCCTGTGCGGGTAGTTGCCGCGCCATGTTGCGATTGATATGCATCGCGGTCGCGGTGGAACCGGTAAAACAGATACCGGCAATGCGGGCGTCCGCGCTGAGCGCGGCGCCCACAATAGCACCGCTGCCCGGAAGCAATTGCAGCGCGGACCGAGGAATTCCGGCGCGATACATTAGTTCGACCGCGAAAGCAGCGACCAAACTGGTCTGCTCGGCGGGTTTTGCAAGGACGCAATTGCCCGCGGCCAGCGCCGCAAAGATCTGCCCGCTGAAAATGGCAAGTGGGAAATTCCATGGCGATATGCAGCCGATGACGCCACGCGCTCTGCCGTCGAGTCCCAGATTTTCAGCCTGGCTGGCATAATAACGGGCGAAGTCGACCGCCTCGCGAACCTCACCGACCGCGTCAAGCCATGATTTGCCGGCTTCACGCGCCAGCAGTGCAAACAGTTCGGCCGCATTTGCTTCGTATTCGTCGGCGATCCGTTGCAGGTAATCGGCCCGGGTAGCCACAGCCGTGCTGGACCAGTCGTCGAAACCTTCGATCGCGCCCTGGATTGCGCTTTCGACCGTTGCCGCGTTGGCGTCGAACACCTGACCGACCTGGTCATCGGGATCAGCTGGATTCAAAACCTCGCGGGCTTCGTCACTGCTTGTCTGGCTTGCGGTAAGCGGTTGCGCCTGCCAGGTTTTATCGAGCAAAGCCTGACGCTGCTGATTGAGATCCTCGAGAGTTGCCGGGTCGGTGATGTCCCAACCCTGCGAGTTGCGTCGCGCCGGAGCGTACAGGTCGATTGGCATCGGAATATTGGGATTCGACAACTGCTCGAGATCGTCGATCACGTCTATCGGGTCACGTGCAATCGACTGCGGCGTAATACTGGTGTCCACGATTTGATTGACAAAAGAGCTGTTGGCGCCGTTCTCCAGCAGTCGCCTGACCAGGTAGGCGAGTAAATCCTGGTGCTCGCCGACCGGTGCATAAATCCGGCAGCGCGTTTGGTGATGACGATGCACATCGTCGTGCAAGGCCTCGCCCATGCCGTGCAGGCGTTGAAACTCGAAATCTTTCTGGCCACCGGCAAGATTTAGTACCGCCGCAACCGAGTGCGCGTTATGCGTCGCAAATTGCGGATAGATGCGATCGGTCATGGTCAACAGTTTTCGGGCGCAGGCCATGTAGGATAAATCGGTGTTGACCTTGCGCGTAAAGACCGGGTAACCGGACAGCCCCAGCACCTGTGCACGTTTGACTTCGGTGTCCCAGTAGGCGCCTTTCACCAGTCGCACCATGATACGGCGATCGAGGCGCTGTGCCAGCGCGTACAACCAGTCGAGCACCGGCGCGGCACGCTTGCCAAAGGCCTGAACCACGACGCCGAAACCGTTCCAGCCGCGCAGCGCCGGGTTGGCAAGCACCGCTTCGATGACATCCAGCGAAATATCGAGGCGGTCCGCCTCTTCGGCATCGATGTTGAAACCCATGTTCGCCGAGCAGGCCAGCATCGCCAGTGACTCTACCCGTGGCACGAGTTCGTCCATTACCCGCTGGTACTGGCCGATCTCGTAACGCGGATGCAATGCCGAGAGTTTTACCGAAATGCCGGGATTGTCACGCGAATCCGCGTGCCGGCAGTTGCGCGCAAGTTCGGTAATCGCGTCCGAGTAAGCCAGGTGATAACGCCGCGCATCGGCATCGGTACGCGCGGCTTCACCAAGCATGTCATAGGAATAGGTGTAACCTTTTTTCTCGAGCTGGCGGGCGCGTTCACTGGCCTTTTCGATACTGGTGCCCAGTACGAAATGTCGGCCCATCTCGCGCATTGCCTGCGCCACGGCGTTGCGCACCAGTGGTTCCCCGAGCCTTTTTACCAGGGCGTGCACAATCTGGCCGAAACCCTTTTCATCCTCGGGGCCGATTATTTTGCCGGTTAATAACAATGCCCAGGTGGAGGCGTTTACCAGCGGCGAACCGGAATGGCCCAGGTGCTGACCCCAATTCCCCGGTGAGATCTTGTCTTCGATGAGTTCGTCGATGGTTTCTGCGTCCGGGACTCGCAGCAGGGCTTCCGCCAGGCACATCAGGGCAACGCCTTCGCGCGTGGTCAAACCATACTCGGCGAGAAAGTTTTCCATCATGCTGGGGCTGCTATTGGCTCTGACCCGCGTAACGAGCTCGGCAGCCATGCTGCTGATTTCGCTGCGCTCATCGCTGCTAAACCCGGCGCTGCCAATCAGCTCTCGCACCACGGAGGCTTCATCCGCCAGGTAGCAAGCGCGTATTCGTGCGCGTATCGTATCCTGCGAGACAGGTGGGACGACAGATGCTGTTATCGACATTTGCGGAATCCTGGATTAACCGACGCCCATTTTAACCGGCTTTTAAAATAAAGATTCAAAATAATTCGAGTATTAGGTTTACAATGTCGCGGGCTAAACAATAAACGGTAACCGGCATGAACCGATGGTACACGCAGCTCTTCAAGCAGATAAAAGCTAATTCGGACCTGGCTAAACTCAAACTGAGCGAGGAAACGTTTTCCGAGAATTACCAGGGTGATTTTGCCGTCAGCGATGCGATTCCCGACCTCGAGGTACTGGCGACGATCAACCAGAAAAACCGTGCCCAGGCGCGCCTGGTTAAAATATCGCGCGACCCCAAAAACTATTCAATCAAGTTGTACACGTTAAAGGACTCGATTCCGTTATCAGAGTCGATGCCGGTATTCGAATCCATGGGACTGGAGGTCTTGATCGGTCGCCCCTACCGCATCCGGCTTGGCAACCGAAATTACTGGATAAATCATTTTACACTGGGCAACGGCGAGACTATTTGTAACGTCGACGTAGAGAGAGTACCGCGCTACTTCAGCCAGCTTTTCGAAAGCATTTGGTGCCAGCGCAGCGAGAACGATGCCTTTAACCACCTGTTGTTCAGCGCCTGCATCAAGGCCGAAAATATACAGATACTGAGAGCCTATACCGCCTATCTGCAGCAAATCCGCTTCCCCCATAGTCGGGAATACATAATCGAAACGCTTAACAGCTACCCGGATCTAACCCTGCTGCTGGTGCGTGCTTTTCTGCGCAAATTCGACCCGGAAAATGCTCAGCTGGATTCTTATCTGGCATTGTTCGAACAGATTCGGGAGCGGCTGCACAATATCGAATCACTCGATCACGACCTGATATTCAAAAGCATGCTGAACCTGATCGAGGCCACGGTACGCACCAACTACTTTCAGGCAGACGAAGGCGGCACCGGCCACATCAGTTTCAAACTCGATTCAGGACAGATCGAACGTTTACCGAAACCGAGCCCGCGCTTCGAGATCTATGTCTACGCCGCGCGTTTCGAGGGCATACATCTGCGCGGCGGACTCGTCGCCCGCGGCGGCATACGCTGGTCAGATCGACGCGAGGATTATCGCACCGAGGTGCTGGGACTGATGAAGGCGCAAATGGTAAAGAACGCGGTTATTGTGCCAGCGGGGTCCAAGGGCGGCTTCATCACCAAGCAAATTGCCAGTGTCCCTTCGAGCGAGGTATATGCCGAAGTACAGACCTGTTACTCGCTGTACATCAACGCGTTACTCGAAATCACCGACAACCGCGTGGGTGTCAAGATCGAGCAACCCGCCAAAACCCGTGTCCACGACGGTCCGGACCCTTATCTCGTGGTCGCGGCCGACAAAGGCACCGCGGCATTTTCCGACGTCGCCAACAGTATCGCCGTGGAGCACGACTTCTGGCTTGACGATGCCTTCGCCTCGGGCGGGTCGCAGGGGTACGATCACAAGAAAATGGGTATTACCGCGCGCGGTGCCTGGGAGTCTGTGAAGCGTCATTTTCGCGGCCTTGGCAAGAATATACAGAAGGAAAAATTTACCGTAGTTGGAATCGGCGATATGTCCGGTGACGTCTTTGGCAACGGCATGTTGCTGTCTCCCTGCATACAGGTGGTCGCCGCTTTTAATCACATGCATATTTTCATCGACCCCAACCCGGATGTTAAAAAGAGCTTTCAGGAACGGCAGCGCATGTTCGGCCTGTCGCGGTCCACCTGGAACGATTACAACAAGAGACTGATTAGCGCGGGCGGCGGGGTATTTTCTCGCAAGGCCAAACGCGTCGACCTGAGTCCACAGATGCAGCAATTGTTGCAGTGCAAGGAAGCGCACCTGACCCCTGCCGAACTCATCGTTTATATCTTGAAGGCGCCGATTGACCTGATCTGGAACGGTGGCATTGGTACCTATATCAAGGCAAGCAACGAAACCGACGCCGACGTTTCGGACAAAAGCAACGATGCAATTCGGATCAATGGGCGACAAGTTCGTGCCAAGGCGATCGGCGAAGGCGGTAATCTCGGGGTGACTCAACGCGGGCGCGTCGAGTATGCGCTCAACGGCGGTTTGATTTACACCGATTCGATCGATAATTCAGCGGGCGTGAATTGTTCGGACAAGGAGGTCAACATCAAGATCCTGCTTTCGCAACTGGTCAAGTCCGGGCGTCTGAGCAACAAGGAGCGCAACCAATTGCTGGTCGATATGACCGATGAGGTTGCTCAAAAATGCCTGTTCAACAATTATCGGCAAACCCAGATTGTCGATAGTATCGAAAAGCGCGCGGCCCTCAACATGTATCAGCATGCGCGTTTCATGCGCCATCTGGAGGCTGAAGGCATCATGAGCCGCCGACTCGAACACTTGCCGAGTGACAAGCAGATTACCGATCGAATCGCCAAGAACCAGGGATTGACGCGCCCCGAGTTATCGATCCTGCTGTCCTATAGCAAGCTGACTTACAAGAACGCCCTGCTGGAGTCGTCATCCCTGACCGAGCAATGTTATGACGCCCTGTTGCTGGGTTATTTCCCGCGCCTGATACGCAGCCGTTTTGCCGATGAGATTCTGCAGCATCCGCTGCGCAAGGAAATCATTGCGACCATTTTGAGTAATCAGATCGCCAACAACATCGGTATCGGCTTCGGCTCTCGAATTCGTGAAGAAACCGGGGCCACGATCGAGGATATCGCCAAGGCCTACGTGGTTTGTGTAGAGGTGTTCGATCTTTATGAAACCTGGCGCAAGCTGGAAAAGCTGGATAACGTGGTGCAGGAACAGGACCGCTACGAGATTTTCCAGTCGGTAAGCGGGTTGCTGGAGCGCTCGATTAGCTGGTTACTGCGCAATCAGCCGTCAAATTTTGATGTCAGCCACGTAATCGAGCGTTACAAGACCGATACGCGTATTCTGCGGCAGGTTATCTCCAGCGCTATCATCGGTAAATCACGCAAGAACTACCTCGCCACCAGACGCAGCTTTGTCAGGTATCGCCTGCCGGCGGCGCTGGCCCAGGAGTTGGTGGACAAGACAACCCTGGCTTCGGTATTCGACATTATCGAAACTAAATCGGCGCTTTTTAGCGACATAGAACATGTGGCCAGGTTGTTTTACGCGCTTTCGGAGCGATTGCAGTTGCACTGGATCCGGGATGCGATCTCGAAAACCATCGTACGCACCCACTGGAATCATCTGGCCATTCTCAATTTGCGTAACGATTTGCACGCCAACCAGCGTAACCTGACCGAACTCGTACTGCAGATCGTCGATAACAAGCGCCATACCAACAAGGCGATGGCGATCTGGGAACAGCAGCATCAGGAAGCGCTGCAGCGTTACGACAGTATTCTCAACGAGTTCAGCGCCATGCGCAGCTGTGACTTTCCAACCATCAGCGTCGCGGTCTCTGAGGTGCGACGACTGGTGCAGTTGAGCAAACGCGACCACTACAGTTTTCGAGAGCAGACTAATTGATATAAATCAATGATTTAAATGTTTTATTTAAAGTAAATAGTCATATAGTCGCGCTGCTTTCCATGAATCCTTAACGTCATGAGTCAATTTCGGGACAAGTTCGATCATCGCGTCTGGGAAGTTGTTGCGTCGATCCCGTCCGGGCGCGTCATGGGTTACGGCGAAGTGGCGCGGGCAGCGGGCTTTCCGCGGTACTCCAGAATGGTGAGCGCCGCGTTGGGACGTTCCCCGGACTCCTTGCCGTGGCATCGGGTGGTACGATCGAACCGGACGCTGGCGTTCGACGAGGGCTCGAGCGCCTATCATGAACAGGCGCAATTGCTGAAGCAGGAAGGTGTGCGTTTCGACGGCCTGAAAATTATCGAAGTCGAGACCGACGATAGCCTGGACCGGATTCTGTGGGGGCCGACAGATTAATCCGCGGGATGCAGGCCAGCGATGACTCGCTACCGATTCGAGCCCGGTACCGCGGCTTAGCGGTAACTTGCAGCGGTGATAAACTCGCCGAAGCTTTCGCACCAGACAATCAGTGCCCGGTAGTCCGCCGGATTGACGTTTGGCGGTATGTCCAGAATAAAATTACTGAAAGTCTTAACGGGCCCAATCTTTACCGACTCGCCCTTTATCATCAGGAACTCTTCCTCGGTCTGTGCCAGCGTTGGTGTCAGGTACAGCTGGTAATCGGGCCCCGGGGCCAGCGAGCCCATGAAACTGATCTGCCTGGCCGAGATCGAAACCCGTCCTTCGCCCCAATGCAGGAAATCGCTGCCGGCCAGTTTCCTGTGGAAGTCGGCGCTGAACAGGGCCTGTTGTGCGCTGGCATCGACCTGTGCACGACTGGGTGCATCGGGCGCAATCAGAATGGGTAACAGGTAGATTCCGAGTGCAAGCCCGATGGCGAACGCGATACCGTGGGTAACCATGAATCGAATTAATTTGAACATTGCAGCTGTTTCCCGTCCGAGTGGCCGAATTATGTCGCTCGACAGGTAAAATATCCATCGAAAAACTGCTAAAGTGCGCATCGATTAAAACCGGAATACGTCATGACCCACGAATTCGATTACGACCTGATTACCCTTGGCGCCGGCAGCGGCGGTCTCTCGATTATCGAGCGCGCGGCCAGTTACGGGCAACGTTGCGCGGTTGTCGAGCGTGGCAGAATCGGGGGTACCTGCGTCAACGTGGGCTGCGTTCCCAAGAAAATAATGTGGTTCGGGGCAAACCTGGCGGATATGCTGGAGGATGCCAGGAACTACGGTTTCGATCTGACCAACAATGGATTCGACTGGTCGAAACTGGTGGCCCGGCGCGAGGCATACATCGACGGCATCAATAGCTGGTACCACGGTTACATGAAACAGCTCGGCGTCGACGAGATCGAGGGTGAAGCCAGTTTTGTCGATGCCCATACCATCGCGGTAGACGGCAAGCACTACTCCGCCAGACACATCGCTATCGCAACCGGCACCCGGCCGCGCCTGCCGGACACTCCGGGCATCGAACATGCAATTACCTCCGATGGATTTTTCGAACTGACGCAACAGCCTGCACGGGTTGCCATCGCCGGGTCGGGTTACATCGCGGTCGAACTGGCTGGCGTGTTAAACGCCCTCGGTAGCGAGGTCAGCCTGTATCTGCGCAAACACCACGTGCTGGGTGAATTTGACAGCCTGCTCAGCAGTACGCTGCTCGAGGAGATCGCCAAATCCGACATCAGGCTGCATACCGAGTGCGAAATCACCGCGATCGAGTGTGACGCCGAGGGCAAGCTATCGCTACAGGATAATCACGGAGTCGGCCTGCAGGACGTGGATCAGCTGATCTACGCCATTGGCAGGGATCCCGACCTGGAAGGGCTGAATCTGCAAAGCGCCGGAGTAGAAGTAAATGACCGGGGATATATCGAGAGCGATGTTTACCAGAACACCAGCCAACCGCATATTTTTGCGCTCGGCGATATCACCGGTCGCGCGCCGTTGACGCCGGTCGCGATTGCCGCCGGCAGGCGTCTCGCGGATCGCCTGTACGATAATCAAACCGACCGTCACCTGGATTACGAACTGATCCCCAGCGTTGTATTCAGCCATCCGCCGATTGGCACCGTCGGCATGACGGAACAGGCGGCCCGGGACGAATATGGCGATCGTATCAGGATTTACCAGACCCGCTTTACCGCGATGTATAACTCGATCAGCGGGCATGACGTGCCAACCGCGATGAAGCTGGTTTGTCTCGACGATGACGAAAAAGTCATCGGTTGTCACATGATCGGTCCCGCGGTCGACGAAATGCTGCAGGGTTTCGCGGTAGCGATCCGCATGGGTGCCCGTAAGAAAGACTTTGACGATACCGTGGCTATCCATCCGACCAGCTCTGAAGAACTTGTCACCATGCGATAGCTGCGGCTACACCGGTTTCAGCCGGGCACCGTGTCGGCTACAGATTAGCTAAGCCAGGATTCTTTTAAATTAATTAATTCAGTAGTTTAGGGTAACTACTTAAAGTAAATTCAGCTAAGCTGAAGTACATCCCGCATGGTGTACAGCCCATGCTCACGTTGTCCGATCCAGCGGCAGGCGCGCATCGCACCGCGTGCGAAATTCATGCGATCGGAGGCTTTATGGGTGATTTCTACCCGTTCCCCCTCGTCGGCAAACATCACCGTATGTTCGCCAACGATGTCCCCTGCTCTGATGGTTTCGAAACCGATCGTCTTGCGCTCGCGCGCACCGGTTTGCCCGTGACGTCCGTAAACCGCGCATTCTTCGAGATTACGCCCCAGGGTTTCGGCAATTACCTGCCCCATTTTGAGCGCTGTTCCCGAGGGTGCATCAACCTTGTGGCGATGATGTGCCTCGATCACCTCGATATCGACGCTATCGCCCAGCACGGACGCGGCAATTTGCAGCAGTTCAAGGCACAGGTTGACGCCGACACTCATGTTTGGCGCATAAACGATGGCGATCTTCTGGCCGGCCTCGGCCAGCTTTTGTTCGAGCGAGCTGTCGCAACCGGTAGTGCCGATGACCATTCTCTTGTTGTGCTGGACGCAAAAATCAACGTGTTTGGTGGTGGCACTGGGGTGGGTGAAATCGATTAACGTGTCGAAAGCATCCGGGGCGAGCCGATCGACGATCGGTACCGAGTTGGGTTCGAGCCCTGCCAGAATTCCCGAGTCTGTGGCGAGGGCGGGGCTCGACGCCCGCTCAAGAGCCTGGGTCAAAGCCATATCATCGGCCTCGTTACAGGCGATAACGAGATTGCGGCCCATGCGGCCGGCGGCGCCTGCAATAGCGATTCGTGTCACGGTTGATCCCCCGGTCAGGATTTCATGTCTTCGAAGAACTTCTTCATGCTGTCTATCCATGAATTTTCATTCGGGCTGTGCTTATTGGATGCCTTACCCATGGATTGCCCGAGCTTTTCGAGCAGCTCCTTTTGTTCACCGTTCAATTTTACCGGTGTTTCTACCACGATGCGGCAAATCAGGTCGCCAACCGGCCCGCCCCGGACAGGTTTGACACCCTTGCCGCGCATCCGAAACAGCTTGTGTGTCTGGGTACCGGCCGGAATCTTCAGGTTCAGGCGACCACCGAGGCTTGGGACTTCAAGTTCACCGCCTAACGCCGCGGTGACGATATTAATCGGGACCTCGCAATACAGGTCGGCATTGTCGCGCTCGAATATTGGGTGGGGCTTGACATGGATTTGAACGAACAAATCACCCGTTGGCGCACCCGCCTCACCCGCCTCCCCTTCCCCGGACAGGCGAATCCGGTCGCCGTTATCGACGCCGGCGGGTACTTCAACCGACAGCGATTTATGCTCCTTGACACGGCCAGCGCCGTGGCAGGTGTTACAGGGGTCGCTAATAGTACTACCTTTGCCGCGACAGTTCGGACAGGTTTGCTGCACCGAAAAGAAACCCTGCTGCATGCGTACCTGCCCATGGCCGCCACAGGTGTTACAGGTTTCAGGACTGCTGCCCGGTTTGGCTCCGCTGCCGGAGCAGCTGGTGCAATGCTTCAGAGTGGGCACGCGGATCTTGACCGTGGTGCCGGCAACCGCGTCTTCCAGGCTCAGCTCGAGGTTGTACTGAAGATCCGCGCCCTTGCGCACGCGGGAACGACCGCCGCCGCCGCCGAAAATGTCGCCGAAAATATCGCTGAAAGCATCTCCGAAACCGCTGCTGCCGAAGCCTCCGCCGCCGACGGATTGATCCACGCCAGCATGACCAAACTGATCGTAGGCGGCTCGCTTATCTGGACTCGAAAGCACATCGAATGCTTCCTTGGCTTCCTTGAAACTATGCTCGGCCTCCTCGTCATCCGGATTTCGGTCCGGATGATACTTCATCGCCAGGCGGCGAAACGCCTTTTTGATATCAGCGTCCGAGGCGGTGTTTGAAACCCCGAGAGTTTCGTAATAATCGCGTTTTGACATGGACTCGTTCTATAAAATAGCAAAACCCGGCGCGATAAATCGCGCCAGGTCTAGCGTAACGGCAGTCTGTAAACCGTTACTTCTTATCGTCTTCTTTTACTTCTTCGAACTCGGCGTCGACGACTTCGTCGGCATTGGCAGAGCCGGATTCAGCATTCGCGTCCACCGGTTCCGTGCCAGCTTCGTCTGCGTTCGCCGAGTAAGCCTTTTCAGCTAGCTTGCTCGATGCCTCGGCCAGCGCCTGGGTCTTGGCTTCGATAGCGTCTTTGTCGCTGCCTTCCAGCGCCTTTTTCAAATCCTCGATTGCCGCTTCGATCTTCGACCTGTCTTCGTCTTCGACCTGATCGCTAAGATCCTTGAGCGATTTTTCCGCGGCGTGGATCATGGCGTCAGCCTGGTTGCGGAGTTCGACGGTTTCGCGATGCTTGCGATCTTCGTCGGCATGCGCTTCCGCGTCCTTGATCATGGCGTCGACCTCATCGTCAGACAGACCGCTTGAGGCCTTGATCACGATCTTCTGTTCCTTACCGGTCGCCTTGTCTTTCGCTGAAACGTTCAGAATTCCGTTGGCATCGATGTCGAAGGTAACTTCGATCTGCGGGACACCACGCTGTGCCGGCGGGATATCGGACAGGTCGAACCGACCCAGGGACTTGTTGGCGGTTGCGACTTCGCGCTCGCCCTGCAGCACGTGCACGGTAACCGCGGTCTGGTTGTCCTCGGCGGTCGAAAAGGTTTGCGACGCCTTGGTAGGAATCGTCGTATTCTTTTCGATCAGCTTCGTCATGACACCGCCCAGGGTTTCGATACCCAGCGACAGCGGGGTAACATCGAGCAGCAATACGTTCTTGACGTCGCCACCTAGTACACCACCCTGGATTGCGGCGCCACAAGCCACTGCCTCGTCAGGATTGACGTCACGGCGGGCATCGCGGCCAAAGAAGTTTTTGACCACTTCCTGGACCTTGGGCATGCGGGTCTGACCACCGACCAGGATGATATCGTTGATGTCAGATACCGACATGTCGGCGTCATCCAGCGCAACCTTGAGCGGCTCGATGGTGCGTGCGATCAGGTCGTCGACCAGGGACTCGAGCTTGGCACGTGTGATTTTCAGGTTCAGGTGTTTCGGTCCGGATGCATCCGCCGTGATATACGGCAGGTTGACATCGGTCTGCTGACTCGAGGACAGCTCTATCTTGGCTTTTTCAGCGGCTTCCTTGAGGCGTTGCATCGCCAGCGGATCGCCGCGCAGGTCCATGCCCTGCTCTTTCTTGAATGCGTCTGCGAGATAGTCGATCAGGCGCATATCGAAGTCTTCGCCGCCGAGGAAGGTATCGCCGTTGGTTGACAGCACTTCGAACTGGTGTTCGCCATCGACTTCGGCAACCTCGATAATCGAGATATCGAAGGTGCCACCACCCAGATCGTAAACCGCGATTTTCTTATCGCCCGAAGACTTGTCCATACCGTAAGCCAGGGCCGCGGCGGTCGGTTCGTTGATGATACGCTTGACGGTCAGACCTGCGATCTTACCGGCGTCCTTGGTTGCCTGCCGTTGCGAATCATTGAAATATGCGGGTACCGTGATAACGGCCTCGGTGACTTCTTCGCCGAGATAGTCTTCCGCGGTTTTCTTCATTTTCTGCAGCACGCGCGCCGAAATTTCGGGGGGCGCCATTTTCTTGCCCTTGGCTTCGACCCAGGCGTCGCCGTTGTCGGCTTTCAGGATCTTGTAAGGTACCAGGTCGATGTCTTTCTGCACCGCGGGCTCGTCGAAACGCCGGCCAATCAGGCGCTTGACCGCGTACAGGGTATCAGTAGGGTTGGTGACCGCCTGGCGTTTAGCCGGCTGGCCTACAAGAACTTCGTCATCGGTGCCAAAGGCGACGATTGACGGGGTTGTGCGATCGCCTTCCGCGTTCTCGATAACCTTGGGTTTGTCGCCCTCCATTACCGCTACGCAGGAATTCGTTGTGCCAAGGTCTATGCCTATAATTCTGCCCATTTAATGTGCTCCAAAAACTGTATTAAAGTGAAACTTACACCCGATGTAGGGTTATTTTTTTACCTTTCAAGCGAATTCACGTAAATATTCCGGGGTCTATTTGGCCACTACGACCATCGCCGGGCGCACCAGCCGATCGTTTAACAAAAATCCCTTTTGCATTACCTCGACCACGGAATTGGATTCCGCCCCCTCCGCTTCGATCATGCTGATCGCCTGGTGTTTCTCCGGGTCGAATTTCTCGCCCAGTGGATCGATCTGCTGCAGGCCATTCTTTTCGAGCACCTGGACAAACATGTTCATCGTCAGCGCGGAACCCTCACGGATGCTTTCCAGCGTTGCGTTATCCGCAACCGCGGCATTTTGTCCCATCTCCATACTGTCGATGATCGGTAACAGGTTTTCGACAAAGGTCTTGAGCGCGTACTTGTGCGCGTTTTCGACATCGCGTTCGGCACGCTTGCGATTATTATCGATCTCTGCGCGCAGGCGCATCATCTGGTCCCAGTAATCCTTGATGGTTTCCTGCGCCTTAACCAGCTGCTGTTCGATGCTCTGCTGTTCCTCGTCGGCTCCTTCGACCGCTTCGGGAACCACGTCTTCCAGGCTTGCGTCTTCCATCGGCTCGGTGGCCAGGGAATGCTCGTCATCGATGTCGATGTTGGTGTCGGATTGATGTGGCGACATTAACTACTCCGTTTGCTACGAATTAGCGATAGTTTGTTAATTAGGTGGATGCAACCAGCCTCCCCGGGTCTGGTGGCGATAAGTTAAGGGTTATTTCCGAGTATTCAAGGCTGAAGTCAATAATTTTGCGGTTACATCGACCACTGGGATGACCTGCTCGTAAGCGATCCTGGTGGGACCGATGACACCGAGTACACCGACTATCTCGCCCTTGACGTGATAAGGGGCGCCAACCACGCTGCAGTCGCTAAGTACCGAGTAGCCGGATTCGCTACCGATAAATATCTCCACGCCTTCCGCAGAGGTGCAACCATCGAGTAGTTTAAGCAGGTCAGTTTTCTCATTAAATACATTAAATAACTTACGTAACTTATTGATATCAGATAGTTCTGCATATTCCAACAAGTTCGTTTCACCGCTCATAATCAGGTCTTCATGCTCGTTGAGGCTGCAAACCTCGTCCATTGCCTCGAGCACCGTTGCCATGATGGAGTTTACGTCGGTGCGTAATTCGGACAATTCCTCGAGCAGCATCTTGCGCGCATTTTCGAAACTGCGACCGATGAGGTAGCGGCTCAGCGTTTGCGCGGCCTGCTGCAGTTGCAGCTCGCTGTAATCGCGATCGACGTGGATAACCTTGTTATGCACGTCGTCCTGGTTTATCACCAGGATCACGAGCACACGGCGATCACTGAGTTTCATGAACTCGATATGACGTATTTCGGCCGGCGCGGTATGCGTCAGGCTGACGATACCCGCGAGGTGAGTCACCCGTGACAGGATATCGGTCGCGCTGTGGATCAGGTCGCTGGAAGTCTTGTTGCTGGAAAAGCTTTGTGAAATCACCCGCTGCGCCGACTGGGCCAGGTTATCGACCTCCAACAGGCTATCGATGAAAAATCGATAACCCGCTTCGGTCGGGACTCTGCCCGCCGAGGTATGCGGAGAATCGACCAGCCCCATGTCCTCGAGCCTGGCCATGATATTGCGTATCGTTGCCGAGCTGACGTCGAGTCCGGACATTTCCGCCAGGTTTTTCGAACCAACCGGCTGGGCATCGCGCGTGTACGAGTTGATCAGTTGCCGCAAGAGAAGTTGGGCGCGTTCATCAAGTTCGTATTTTTCAGTCATCGGGTCTGATATATTGTTGCCGAGCCATAGTTTAGCCACAATCTTGTGGCCGCGGAACACAAGCTATAGTCTTAAAACCGGTAAATCAAGCGATCCAGGGGAAATAGCCAGGGAAATGCCAGCAAATTTCGAGTCAATCGGTGTAGTGGTGCGCAATGACATGCAGTCGCGCCAGCAAAGTATTCGACAGGTGGTCGACGTGTTGGCACGCCACGCCGAAGTGCTGGTGCATTGCCTTAATTTCGACGAACCGCTGAAGGAGATTTCCAGTGTGTCGCTGGATCAACTGGTAGAAGAAGCCGAACTGGTGATTTCGCTCGGTGGCGACGGCACCCTGTTAACCGCGGCACGCGCGCTGGCCGATAAGAATACTCCCCTGCTCGGGATTAACCTCGGGCGACTCGGCTTCCTCGCCGATGTATCCTTCGAAAATTTCGAATCTTATATCGAAGAGGTAGTTGCCGGTCGTTACAGCGTCGAGGAGCGCTTTTTTATCGAGGGTAGATTCTACCGTGGTGACGAGCTGGTCTCGACCAATATCGCGTTGAACGACATCATTCTGCATAGCCCGGAAGCGGCCAATATGATCGAGTACGAGATATCGAGCGGCGGTGCATTGATCCACATCCAGCGTTCCGATGGCGTCATCGTCTCCACGCCCACCGGCTCGACGGCCTACGCCCTGTCTGGCGGCGGCCCCATCATTCATCCTTCGCTGGAAACGCTTGCCATCGTGCCAATTTGTCCTCATACCTTGAGTAATCGACCGATCGTGTTGCCGGCGGATCAACCGATCGAACTGCGCCTGGGGCAAGACACCCAGCTCGCCAAGGTCAGCTACGACGGGCACTCGACGCAGCTGGTAAAACAACAGGACCGGGTATTGATCACCCGCTACGGTGAATCCCTGACCCTGCTGCATCCAGAGGATTACGATTACTTCGAGGTGCTGCGCGCCAAGCTCTACTGGAGTACCAATTACTAGTGCTCGAATCGATACAAATCAACAACTTCGCTATCATCGACAGCTTACAGCTCGAGTTCGAAAACGGTATGAGCGCGCTTACCGGGGAAACCGGTGCCGGCAAATCCATTCTGCTCGATGCCCTCAAACTGGCCGCGGGAGACCGCGCCGACACAGACAGTATCCGTAGCGGTGCGCAGCGCGCCGAGATCTCGGTTTGTTTCGGCCTGCAAGACCTGGACGCGGCCAACCGCTGGCTGCTGGAGAACGAAATGGCCGCCGATGGCGAGTGTGTCATCCGTCGCGTGCTCCATGCCAATGGTCGCAGCAAGGCTTTCATTAACGGGTATAACGCAACCCTGCTACAGTTACGCACCCTGTGCGATATGCTGATCGATATTCATGGTCAGCACGAGCACCAGTCGTTACAGAAATCGCAGGTGCAGCGACAGCTGCTGGATGCCTTCCTGGCCGATCCCACGCTAATCGCGGAAGTCGCGCAAAAATATCGAGGCTATCTCGACCTGCAGCAACGCCTGCAACAGGCTCGCTCGGGATCGAAGGAGCGCGAGCAACGTATCGATTTGCTCGGCCTGTACTGTAGCGAACTGCAACAGTTGAACCTCGCGGAGGGTGAGTATGAATCGCTGCAGAACGAATACCGCCGCCTGGCGAACGCCGGAAACCTGATCGAGAAATCAGGCGAAATCCTGCGACTGCTCTACGAGGACGAGGAACAGGATCTGCAGTCTGCGCTAAGCCTTTGCGAACAACAACTGGCCGAACTCGTCGCCAGCGACCCGGCACTGTCGGACAGCCACGAAATGGTAAACGCCGCACTGATACAGGTGCAGGAGGCGACTGCTGAATTACGCGCTTACCGCGACGGCATCGAACTGGACGGCGAGCGCCTGGCGATCACCAACGAGCGCATTGCCAATGCACAGAATCTCGCGCGCAAACACCATGTCGAGGTGGCGTCGCTGCCAGCGCTAGCGCTCGAAATGGAGCAGGAACTGGAACTGCTGCAGGGTGATGATTTCGACGTCGCCGCGCTCGAATCCGAACTCGAAAAGGCGCGGGAAGATTACCTGTTCAGCGCCCGAGAGCTGTCGCTCAAGCGTCAGCAAACCGCTACCAGTCTGTCGGAACAGATTACCCAGGTAATGCAGCAACTGGGCATGGAAAACGGCCGTTTCATAATCGATATCGATTCGACGCAGGAGCCATCGGCCAATGGCATCGACAATATCCGATACCTGGTTACTACCAATCCGGGGCAGACGCCAAAAACCCTGGCCAGAACCGCTTCCGGCGGAGAGTTATCCCGCATCAGCCTGGCAATACAGGTGATCATGAGCGAATCGTCCCGCATACCGACCTTGATATTCGACGAGGTCGATGCCGGCGTTGGCGGCGGCGTGGCCGAAATTGTCGGCAAGAAACTACGCTTGCTGGGTCAGGGACGGCAGGTATTGTGCGTCACCCACCTGCCGCAGGTTGCCTCGCAGGCGCACCATCATTATCGCGTCGAAAAAACCAGCATAGATGACGACACCACGACAGCGGTTTCGTTACTGGACGAAGCCGAGCGGCTGGAAGAAATTGCGCGCATGCTCGGCGGCGTTAAAATTACCGAACAATCGCGCGCTCACGCCAGCGAAATGATTGCGTCCCGGGATTAGCCGACAATCCAGGCCGGGGCGGCGAAAGCCGAAACCTGTAATTCACTACATTATAAGTCCCCGTTGCAGGCGGGGATTGGCCCGATTAACTCTCGTTGAAATGGCCGTATAGCACCATCGTATGTTCGGTGATGGTAAACCCGTAGCGATCGGCAATCTCTTTTTGCCGCTGCTCGATAACTTCATCGTAAAACTCGACTACCCTGCCGGTTGAGATATCCACCAGGTGATCGTGATGCTCACCGTCGTTTATTTCAAACACCGCGTGTCCGCCGTCGAAGTGGTGGCGCGTGACCAGGCCTGCTGTTTCGAATTGGGTCAGAACCCGGTAAACCGTGGCGAGTGCGATTTCCTCGCCCGAATCCAGCAGCATCTTGTATATGTCTTCTGCTTTTAGATGACGGTCGTCGGAGCTTTCCAGTAGTTCCAGGATTTTCATCCGCGGCAGGGTAACTTTCAGTCCCGCATTTTTAATATCGGCTGTTTCCATCAATTATGATCCCAGTGTTTGCAGCAGGCCGGCCGTGACAGTATCATCGCGCCTTGATTCTAATGCGTCTGAAATATGATCTTACGACTATTACAAAGCGCCCTTATTGCCAGCCTGGTGATTGTAACATTGTCGGGCTGCCTCTATCGAATGGATATCCCCCAGGGTAATCGCATCGATCCCGCCCTGGTCGACCAACTCGAAATCGGCATGTCGCGCAACCAGGTGGAATTCCTGTTGGGTACCCCAGCGATAGTCGACTCCTACCATCCCGACCAGTGGCATTATATCTTCTATCTGAAGACAGGTGACGACGGCAATATTGCCAAGAGCGTGATGACGCTGACCTTCACCGGCGACTTGCTGTCGTCGATCGACGGCGACCTCAATCCTGGTTAAGCGCGCCACCACCTTTTTTCATTTTTAGTCCCTGGGCCGCTCGCTGCCGGCGTATCTCCTTGGGATCCGCAATCAGGGGGCGATAAATCTCGATACGATCACCGTCCTGCAACTCGTAATCTGCAGGTATGGCTTTGCCGAAGACGCCCAGTTCGCAGTTCTCCAGATCGATTTCGGAAAAATGCTGGTTTATGCCGGAGATGGCAACGGCGTCGCGCGCAGAGGTACCGGTTTCTACCTGGCATTCCAGAATGAGTTGCTTTGCGGGCGTCGCGTAAGCGACTTCGATCAGGGTTTTATTATCGACCATGTATTTCCCTGGCTCGCTGACAAAACGAATCCACCATGGTGTTTGCGATGCGAGTAAAGACGGGGCCAATCAAAGTCGCCGTAAGGCCCGCCTTGAATTCGAATTTTAACAGAAGCTCGATTTTGCATTCGTGGTCTTCGAGTTCGGTAAACTGCCAGCGCCCATGCAGACTTTTGAAAGGCCCCTCCACCAACTCCATCTCGATCGATTTGCCCGGCACCATGGTATTGCGCGTTTTGAACCATTTATTCAAAGCGCCCACGCTGATCTTGATCGACGCTTCAAGTTCGGTTTCGCTGGCCTGGTGGAGCCTGGCTCCCCCGCACCACGGCAAAAACTCGGGATAGGCTTCGACCTGGTTGACGATGTCATACATAAAGCCTGCCGGGTACGGCATCAGCGCGTTGCGCGAAATTTCGGGCACTTCAGATCAGTCCAAATGCTGCAAGAATGACAATCAATAATAAAACCGGAACGATATAGCGTATCAGGTAATTCCAGATTTCATAACTGTAGTGTTTCGACAGCGCAAATTCCTTGTGGCTGACTTCTCGCGGGATTTTCCAGGCCACGAACAGGCAAACGAATAACGCGACGAAAGGCTGAATCAGGTGACTCGATACGAACACCAGTACATCGTGAAAACCGGCGTTGTTAATCAGGCGAACAGCCTCATCGCCAAAAAACAGGGCGACGGTAAAACCGTCTCCGTTCCAGACGCCGTGCGCCAGCACTACGCCGAGGCCAAAGAGCCAGACGCCAAGGCCCAGCAATACGGTGGCTTTTAACCGGGATATACCGCATTTGCGCTGAAAATACGTGATTGGAGCTTCCAGCAGGGCGACCGAGGTGGTTAACGCTGCGATCGTCATCAACGAATAGAACAGCATACTGTACAGCCCGCCAGAAGAAAACTGATCGAGGATCACCGGCATGAGCCGAAAAGCGAACTGGCTGTCGACACCAGGCTCATGCCCGGTAGAGAGCATAAGCGCGTTAATCGATAACCCGGTAAAAATCGAAAATAGCAGGTCAACGGTAATCACCAGCGCGGCAGAATAGCCGATCGAAATACCGCCCGGCAGATAACGGCCATAGGCAATCATCACGCCGATTCCCAACGCGAGCGTGTAAAAGGCACGTTGCAGCGCAAGTATCGGCGTATGCGAATCGACCGCCGAAAAATCCGTATACAGAATGTAGCGTATGCTGTCGATGAAGCCGGGAGAAGTGATAGCGAGGAGGAGACCGACAATCAGTAACAGAATCATCGCAGGCACCAGGATCAGCATGATACGTTCGACGCCCTGTTTGAGCGGTTGAGCGCAGATGGCGACCAGCGTCACGACGAATAGCGTGTGCCATAGTGACATACGCTCACTATCGATAGTCAGCTCTTCGAACAGTAGTTTTGCCGAATCCGCCGTTACACCATCGAAGGCGCCGGCCGCGGCCCTGACCGCGTAGGCCAGCGACCACCCTGCGATCACGCTGAATGTCGACACAATCAGGAACGCGGCAAACATCGATGCCAGGCCGACCAGTTTCCAGTAAACCGAGGCCTTGTATTGCTCCGACAGTAAACGCAGGGACGCTGCCGGATCGCTCCTGGTCAGACGACCCAGCATCAATTCGACCATTAGCAGTGGCAACCCCAGGCCGAACAGAAACAGGACATAAAGCAGCAGGAAGGCGCCGCCGCCGTTCTGACCGGCCAGTACCGGAAAGGTCAGAAAGTCGTTCAGACTCAGGGTTGCGCCGGCCGCCACGATTACAAAAGTGGATTGCGAGCGCCAGGTAAAGCCGTTTTCAGTGTTACTCATGGTCAACCAGTACAACGGGGCCTGACATTATCGCGGGATTCATCCTAACTGTAAAACTCCCTGTCTTTAATTTAATGAATTCAATAAGTTAGTTAGTATAGTTAAGGTAACTTATTCTGCAATTGCTGTTTTGGCGAGCGCTTGTAGTGTTATAGCCAGTAGCGCAGGAACCTCGCTAACCAGCCAACTGATCGAATCAGCCAGGGATGTTTACGGGGATTAAGCAGGGTGATTTCAGTACTGTTACCGATATCCTGCTCGTATCGGCTCTCCAGCGTGGCTACGATATCGGGGTCATCGGTCAACAGGTCGAGCTCGCGATCATGAAACAGGCTGCGATAGTTCAGGTTGGTACTGCCCACCAGCGCCTGGTCGTCGATGATCATGGTTTTCGAATGCAGAACACGCCTGTCGTATTCGAAAACCTGGATTCCAGCCTGTAGTAAATCGGCATAGTAGCTACGCGCAAGTAGCGGGAAAAACACGACATCGGTACGTGCGGGGACGATTAGCCTGACTGATTTTCCCTCCGTGGCAACGGCCTTTAGTGTCTTGAGCAAGCGTGCGGTAGGATTGAAATAGGCGTTGGTTATCCATATTCGTTGTTGCGCCAGGCCAAGCAGCTGCGCCAACTGCAATTTACGTCTCCTGCGCTGTGCTATCTCACCGCTCGACAGGAAATAGAGCGACCGCTTGCTGCGGCTACCCGTTTTACGTTGCCATACCTGGGTGAAATTGGTGGCAAGCGAGTCAACCACCGGGCCGGTAACCCTGAGACCGGTGTCGTGCCAGTAATCGCCGGCTCCTGCCGCCTCGCGGTAGTTGAAATGATCGTCGGTAATATTGTAACTGCCCAACCAGGCGATTTTGCTATCGATAATGCACAGCTTGCGATGATCGCGATGATTGAGCGATGCAAATAAATGCAGAATCCGCGAGAGTCCACGACCGGAGCTTAGCGCGCGCCGGTAGAGTGCGAAATCCCAGGGCAGCGGATGAAATACCCGAAGCGCGCACTCCGGCGTGTCGAGCCTGGTGGCAATGGCATCGGCATCACGGTACGAACCGACACCATCGATCAACACCTGCAGTCTAACCCGGCGAGCCGTGGCCCTTTCGAGCGCCTCCAGCAGCCGATTACCGACGATACCCAGTTCGAAGATGTAAACCTCGAGCACGATCGTGGTTTGGGCCTGATCGATATCCGCGATCAGGCCCGCGAAGTACTCCTCGGGTGTTAAAAATAAGCGCTGCCCTGCTCCCACCTGTTTTGCTAACCAAGCGCAAACCGCGCATAAAGCGGCAGGTGATCTGACAATTCATTCCAGGGATGACGGTGCAGGCAAAATGAGTCGACCAAATCGAGGCCGCGAAAATATATCCGGTCCATACGCAGCATTGGTCGATGCGAAGGGAAGGTTTTGGCGTAGCTACCGTACATCTTTCGGAAAGCTTCCTGCATTCCCAATTGCGATTCCAGGGTTCTGCCAAGTCCTCCATGCCAGTCGTTAAAATCTCCGCCGAGAATGATCGGCTCGTGGTTCTGGATAGTGGCTTCTATATAGTGTCTCAATTCTCGAATCTGGCGTTTACGCTCGAAGCCTATCAAATCGAGGTGTACGCAAAGCAGATGCAGCGGACCCTGCGCGTCAGGCAATTCGATCCTGCCATGTAACATGCTGCGGCTGGCCCGTTGAAAGCGTGACAGGTTGAGATTATTCCACTCGGCAATCAGGTACTTGCTGAGTATGGCGTTGCCGTGATGACCTTTGCGATAAATCGCGTTCTTGCCATAGGCGTAATGCGGCCAGATACTGTCCGCCAGGAATTCGAACTGGCTAACCTCCGGCCAGCTCGAAATAGCGGTTTCATGATGAAAATGGCGCCCCTGGATTTCCTGCAGCAGTACGACATCGACCTCGGCATCGTGCAGCTGGTCCTTGATCTTGTGCAGGACAAAATCGCGGTTGAAGCGATCGAATCCCTTGTGGATGTTGTAGGTCAGAATATTGATCATCGAAAATCAGAGCCAGCCATGGGCAAAGTGTAGAGTGCTTTAGTCGCCGAAAATACGTTTATCCTCGATCCGCCGCAAATCTTTAAACACTTTTATTTCCCAGGGACGTATCGCCATCATCAGGCTGCTACCGAAGCGCTGGTCCAATGGCAGGGATTCGGACTCGACATTCATATCATTCATTTCCTTGGCCAGGTGCTGCATTTTCTTGATGATTTCGGCGTTGCCTGTCTTCGAAATCATACCTGAAACAAAAATCCGGAACTCGCCGGCACCGTTGAACGACGAATCGAGGAATTCCAGCTGTACTTTGCTTTCAAAGAACTGCTGGATCGGGCCGCCCGGAATCCACTGGAAATTTTGGGAAATCATCAGCTTAACGCGGTTACCCGGCTGCAACTCGATGATCTTCATACGGTCGAGACGTGCCAGTAACCGAATGCCTTCGGTTTCGGAAATATCGTAGATCAACAGGATTTCCCTGAATGTCAGCTTGTTCATCAACAGTAGCGCGACCAGCAAAAGCTTGACGTCCGATACCAGCTCCTGTTCCTGCTCCAGGCTCAGCTCGGTGGTCAATTCGATGTTCTTTTCCATCAGGTAGACCAGGTCGCTGATATCGAGGTGCAGCAGCTCGCACACTTTTTCGAGTCGTTTGATAGAAAATGCTTCTTCGGAAAATAGCCGCTTGACGCTGGTTTCGGATAGCTCGAGGGCTACTGAAACTTCCTTGTAGGTGATCCGTTGTTTCCTTAACTCCTGTTTCAAAGTATCAATTAACGGTCTTGTTTGAGACATATCCGTACTCTCCACTCCCAGTTCGTTCAAATTATAGTACTAGTCCGATCGAATAGTCAGAAGAGTTCGTCCGCGATCAATTCTGCAAAGTGGTGCCTGCCGGCCAGTGGCAGGGCCTGCTGCAATTCCGTCGATTTCGCAAAATCGGGGTAAAACACCTGTTCCATCAACTGTGCCACCGCGTCCGGATCTGAAAACGCGAGGTTAATTTCCTGGTTGATTTGCAGGCTGAGCTTGTCGAAGTTTGCCGAACCCAGGCAAGCCCAGCCGTCATATACCGCTGCCTTGAGATGCGTCATTCCTGGATAACTGTAGACACGAATGCCGTTCCGCAACATCGTATTTATCGTCTTTTGGTTGCTCAGATTCAGTATTCCGCTATCCCCTTCTACTGGCAGAATGACTCGAACGTCTACTCCCCGTCGCCTCGCCTTGGCCAGCTCATACAGCAGCTTGTCATCGGAGAAATAGGCATTCTCGATATAGATGTAACTGCGGGATCGCCTGATCGCCGCGATCTGTGCGCGGTAAAGTTCCGAATCATGAATCGTAGTGGTCAGGATACGAACCGGATAATCCCCTTCAACCTCGTCCTGCTGGTATCCCTTCAGCGCGGTGAGAAACCAACCCAGGTCCCCGAGCATGCCCGCCTTGGCCCAGGACAGGTCGAACTGAAACTGCAGCTCCTGCACTACCGGACCTTCGATCTCCATCATCAGGTCGTGCCAGTCGTGGCGATATTCACGGCCAATATTCATACCGCCGAGGAAAGCGAGTTCTCGATCGATAATGGTTATCTTGGCATGATCCCCGGTAAACCACGGGTTGGATTGCTTACGAAATTCAATCTTGCTGTTGTAGCTCAGGTAGTCCGAAATCGATGGCGGCAACTCGACGGTCGCAGGCATGCTGCTCGAATCGAGACGAGTGGCGAACAGATCCGCCAGGCCATCGACCATGATTCTGACATCAATCTCGTCGGATCGCGCACGCAGCAGGTCGGCCACCTGCAGGGCAACGTCATCATTATCGTAAATGTAAGTGCGGATATCGATGGACTCATCAGACTGTCTGATTGCCTGATCGAGACGGTTGAAATAAGCCTCTCCATCGACGAGAAAGCGGATGCTGCCGCTGGAGGCCGTGGTCGAGGTGAGCGCATCGAGATGGGTATTCCAGGTGTCCATCTCCATCGGTATGGCAGTGCTCAATTCAGGTATGGCTTTACGTTCGAGTAATGGAAATCGGACTCTCTCGATCAGCGTTCTTTCCAGAAATCCACCGGTGGATTTGACTGCCGCTCCATATAGCGCCTTGACTGTCGAAAAGGGTCTTACCAGGGGGTCGACCAGCAATGTCTTACCCAACAGACCGGCGCCGCTCTCGAAACTTTCCGACTGTCTTGTCGTGTTATCGCGTTGATCAGGTTCACCAAAAGAACCCAGCGAAGTCTTGAACGTGGATGCCCCGGGATCATCAGGCCCACTCAGTGGATGGTCGGACTTGCTGGCACAGGACGTGAGCAACAACCCCGATATCGTCAGTATGATATGGCTTGAATAACGTAACGTGTTGAAACAAGTCATCAGCCCCTCCTCTCTTGTCAGAGCACGGGGCAGAATTTTTAATAGCTGTATCCCCGTGGATCGTCGACGAGGCTGCTCCTAAAAGTTTTAATATGCAACTAAATTGGGGAAAGTACCAGAATATGTGCTCTAAAGTCCCGAATATTGTAACCAAACCATATCAGGGGGTTACCTGGCAGGACGGACAGAAATACATTTTTCGACCTCCGGCATTCGAAAAGACGATTTGCTGGCCGCAGAAATAGCAGGGTTGGCCGGCCCGGTTATAGGTATTGAAGCGGTAGTCTTCTCTGTTGGTCTTACCTTCCGCCCGCAGTCGCTTGACCAGTGAGGGTGGATTGATGATACCGTGCGTCCGGTAAGAGCGATGCGTAAGCCTGATAATAGTTTTCGCAAGTTTTAACAGCTGTTTTTCGCTACAGTCAGCAGGCTTTCGCATCGGGTGAAGCCCGGCATGGGTTAATATTTCGGCACGTAAATAGTTGCCGAGGCCCGCGAGAAATTTCTGGTCGAGTAACAGGCCGGCGAGTCGTCGATTGCGGAATTCATCCGCTGTCAAACGTGCCACGATCAGATCTGCACCTGGCTTATCACTGAGCAGATCTGGCCCGATTCGGGCAAGAAACGGGTGTTTATCCAGATGCCGTCGAGGCATGACCTCGATATCGGAAGCGCTGTATAGCATGGCACTGTATTTCTGGTTTTCTATTGCCAGCCTGAGCTGACGTCTGGTTTGTGGCATTTGTCCCGCGGGGCATACGTACCAGCGGCCGTAAAGTTGATTGTGGCTGTAAATTACCCAGTCATTTTCGAAACAGGTCAGTATGGCTTTGCCGCGGGTTTTGACATCTACTACGCGGTGCCCGCTTAATTTCGGTTCGAATTCCTTTAACCCGTCGAAAGCAAAGCTAACGCGTTTGGCTTTACGGCCTACCAGCGCTTGTGCGATTCGGTCCGCTGCCAATCGAATTTCAGGTCCTTCAGGCATATCCTGGTAACTACCGTTAAAAGCTTAATTAGGCAGGCTTGGAAGGTTTAATGCAAATGCCCTGCCCTGGCGAATTGGTCGAACCACGGGGGTGCTCTGCACCCTCGGTATCAACCACCCATAAAAAAACCCCCTGGCGGGGGCTTTTTCATGGATGGCGGAGAGCGAGGGATTCGAACCCCCCATGGATGGCGGAGAGCGAGGGATTCGAACCCCCGGACCCTTTCGGGTCAACGGTTTTCAAGACCGCCGCATTCGACCACTCTGCCAGCTCTCCTGATAATTTAAGTGCGCGTTGGTTGCAGGCTGTAATCCTGCTGAAACGCTGGCGTATTATAAACATTTACGCCCGCTAGTCATTAATTAATGTCGGGATTTATTGCTTGAAATATAGCATTTAAACCACACCTAGGGTTGCAGAAAGTATGCCGCGAAGGTCGGTTCCGAAAGGTCTGGAATAGCTTGCTATCCCCTGTCGAGGAACTTAGAATGATGCGCAATTGTCCAACTTGACGTGTATAAGACGGAGATCGAAATGCAAATGAATACTGCTGTAACCCGCCCACAAGAAGCGATTCTGCAGACCAACAAAGTTATCAGGAATACCTATATCTTGTTGTCGATGACGCTGATTTTTAGCGGCTTTACCGCTTTCCTGGCCGTTGTTTCCGGAATCGGGCAAGGCACTGCACTGATTGCCACCATTGCCGCGATCGTAATACTCTGGTTCGTATTACCTAAAACCGCCAATACCGGCGCCGGCATTCCGGTTATCTTTGCCTTCACTGGCTTGCTGGGATTTGGCCTCGGCCCCGTGCTAAGTTACTACCTGTCGGTGAATCCGAGCATCGTGATGTCAGCCCTCGGCGGTACCGGTGTTATCTTCCTCGGGTTGTCAGGGTACGCGCTGACCACGCGCAAGGACTTCAGCTTCCTCGGTGGTTTCGTCATGGTGGGAATGCTGGTCGTGCTCGGGGCCGCGATTTTAAACATCTTCCTGGGTATCCCTGCCCTGTTCCTGGCCGTCAACGCCGCTATCGTGATGATCATGAGCGCATTCATCCTGTGGGAAACCTCGACCTTGATCCATGGTGGTCAAACCAACTACATCATGGCGACCGCTGGCCTGTTTCTGTCGATCCTGAACATGTTCCAGGCGTTGCTGCACCTTCTCGGTGCTTTCAGCAACGATTAAACCAGAACGGTTGGTGACTAAGCTGGATAAGCCCCGTTCGCGGGGCTTATTTTTTAGACAGCGCAAACGAGATATTTATGGATTGGATTAAAATTGGTTCCGCGGTTTTGATGGGAGCGATGCTGATTTATCTGTTTCCTCGCGCCAAGCAGACCATCGAAAATTCTCCCAAAGGAACTATGAAGGAGTGGATGGGATTTATCCTGCCGATGGCCGCCGTGGTACTGTTTATCATCTTACTGATCGCGCTGGTTTAACCAGATCATTTCAGCGAGACTGAGATCGGCGGGCGTCGTGATCTTGATGTTATCGGCACTACCCTCCACCAGTTTCGGCGCGTAACCCGCAAGCTCCAGCGCCTGCGCGTCGTCGGTTACCTCCAGATTTTGCTCGATCACCTGTTTGAGGGCATTGAGCAAGGGCTGCAGGTGGAACACCTGCGGTGTCAACGCGCGCCACAGGCGTTCTCTCGGCAACGTGTTTGCCACCTCCATGTTGTAATTATCCAGTTTCAGCGTATCCGCCACCGGTGCCGCCAGCAAGGCCCCTGCCGGATGCTTCCGGGCGGCGTGGATTACCCTGGTTAGATCCTGATGTGACACCAGCGGCCGCACCGCGTCATGCACCAGGGCAATAGCGTCATTACCGAATCGGTACTGCAGCGTGGTTAAACCGCTATAAACCGAAAGGTGACGCTCACGTCCGCCTGCACTGGTGAAAAGCGGCTTGCTGGATTCATACGAGAGTTGTTCCCATAAAGGATCATGCTCCTGCAGCACGACGACTGCGCCATCTATTTCTGGATGCGACAGCAGCCGGTCGAGGCTGTGCTCGATAACGGTTTTTCCCTGGAACGAAAGGTACTGCTTGGGCGTGTCACTGAGCATGCGACTGCCACTGCCGGCAGCCGGTATTACGGCCCAGACCGGAACGCTATTGTGCATTACCGCCATCAGCCTCTTGCGGGATCAACTGGATGAAGGTTTCTCCCCGCTTGATCATTCCGAGGTCGTTACGCGCCTTTTCCTCGAACGCGTCGAGGCCGTTTTGCAGATCAAGCACCTGGGCCTCGAGAATCTTGTTGCGCGCCTCGAGGTCGCGTAACTTGCTCTTCTGGATCTCGAGCTCACGCGACAATTGCACCACTTCCGACAGACTGCCGTCTCCAAACCATAACTTGTATTGCAAAACGAAGAGAATCAGGATCAGTATTGCCAGCAGAATCTTCATCGGTGCATTGTAATGCTGCTAAATGTTCTTGAAGACCGTTTTACCCGGATAAGTCGCGCTATCGCCCAGGGCGGCTTCGATTCGCAACAGCTGGTTGTACTTTGCAATCCGGTCAGAACGCGATAGAGACCCGGTCTTTATCTGCCCGGCGCGAGTCGCAACCGCGAGGTCGGCAATCGTGACGTCTTCGGTTTCGCCGGAACGATGCGAAATCACGGTGGTGTATCCTGCCTCGTGTGCCATTGAGATAGCATCGAGGGTTTCACTGAGCGTTCCTATCTGGTTGAACTTGATAAGAATCGAGTTGGCGATTTGCTGCTCGATGCCGCGCGCCAGGATCTTCGTATTGGTGACGAACAGGTCGTCACCCACCAGCTGAATCCGCTGTCCCAGTTTTTCAGTCAGTATTGCCCAGCCGTCCCAGTCGCTTTCATCCATACCATCCTCGATACTGACGATTGGATACTGGTCGACCCAGGCGGCAAGATAGTCAGCAAATCCAGAGGCGTCAAACGAGCGCTTTTCCGATTCGAGTACGTACTGGCCGTCCCGATAAAACTCGGAGCTTGCCACGTCCAGCCCCAGGTAAATGTCGCTACCGGCGCGATAACCGGCTTTATCGATCGCCATCAATATCACTTCGATCGCTTCTTCGTTTGACGACAGGTCGGGTGCAAAACCACCCTCGTCGCCAACCGCGGTATTCATACCCTTTGCCGCCAGCACCGACTTGAGCGCGTGAAACACTTCGGTGCCGTAGCGCAATGCCTCGCGAAAGCTGGGGGCGCCGGCCGGCAAGATCATGAACTCCTGTAAATCGACGCTGTTGTCGGCATGCGCTCCACCATTGATGATATTCATCATCGGCACCGGCAGCTGGTTAGCGTCCGTTCCGCCCAGGTAACGAAACAGCGGCAACCCTGCGGCCACGGCCGCCGCCTGGGCGTTAGCCAAGGAAACGGCGAGCAAGGCATTGGCACCCAGGTTACTCTTGTTGTCAGTACCGTCGAGTTCGATCATGGCCTGGTCGAGACCACGCTGATCGCTACTGTCACGCCCGACCGCGAGACTGGCGAGTTCGTGATTGATGTGACCAACGGCCCGGGTGACGCCCTTACCGAGGTAACGGCTGCTGTCGCCGTCGCGCAGCTCTATCGCCTCGCGTTCACCGGTGGAAGCCCCCGACGGGGCAGCGGCCCAGCCGACGCTACCGTCTTCCAGGGTGACCTCGGCCTCGACTGTTGGATTACCACGCGAATCCAGGATTTCCCGCCCGATAACCTGGGTTATATTGGTCATAGTTGCTCCGGATAAGTTATTCGTGTCACAGCAGCTCGCTTTCATGCATCGTCGACGCCTTGGCAACGCGATCGATTTCGATCAAAACCTGCAATAGCGACCGCATCTTTGCCAGCGGCCAGGCGTTGGGTCCGTCGCTGAGCGCCTTTTCGGGCTCGGGATGGGTTTCCATGAAGAGCCCGGATACACCGGCGGCAACGGCGGCGCGTGCCAGTACCGGTACAAATTCCCGCTGCCCGCCCGAAGCCGTGCCCTGGCCGCCAGGCAGCTGTACCGAGTGCGTGGCGTCGAACACGACCGGGCAGCCGGTCTGGCGCATTACCGCCAGCGAGCGCATGTCGGAAACCAGGTTATTGTAGCCAAAGCTCGCGCCGCGTTCACAGACCATGATCTGTCGGTTACCGGTTTCACAGGCCTTGTTGACGACTTGCTGCATGTCCCAGGGCGACAGGAATTGACCCTTTTTGATATTGACGGGTTTGTTCAGCGCGGCAACGTTCTGGATGAAATTTGTTTGCCGGCACAGAAACGCTGGTGTTTGCAGCACGTCGACCACGCTCGCAACTTCGTCCAGCGCCGTATCTTCGTGCACATCGGTAACTACCGGGACAGACAGGCTGCTACGAACTTTTTCGAGAATCGCGAGGCCTTTGTCGATACCAAGGCCGCGAAAACTCTGGCTGCTGGAACGATTAGCCTTGTCAAATGACGATTTGTAGATAAAGGGAATATCCAACTGCTGACATATTTGCTGCAGTTCAGCCGCGGTTTCGAGCGCAAGCTGTTCCGATTCGATCACGCAGGGACCCGCCATCAGAAACAAAGGCTGGTCGAGACCAACCTCGAAATCGCAAAGTTTCATTGCGATTTAGCCTGGTGATACTCGACCGCGGCGCTGATGAAACTGTTAAACAGGGGATGCCCTTCGCGCGGCTGCGAGGTGAACTCCGGATGAAACTGGCAGCCGATGAACCAGGGATGGTCAGACAGCTCGACCATTTCTACCAGTTCGTTGTCGACAGACAGCCCCGAGATTACCAGTCCCGCATCCTGTAGTCGCTGCAGGTAATTGTTGTTGAACTCGTAGCGATGCCGGTGCCGCTCGTGAATTTCCTCGGCACCGTAGGCGCGCCGCGTTCGGGTACCGGGCACCAGTTTGCAGGTTTGAGCGCCCAGGCGCATGGTGCCGCCGAGATCTGTATTTTCGTCCCGGGTCTCGATCGAACCGTCACGATCGACCCATTCGGTTACCAGCGCAATCACCGGGTCCGGGGTCTTGGGATTGAACTCGGAGCTATGCGCCTTGCCCAGGCCCAGCACGTTGCGCGCGTACTCGATCACCGCAACCTGCATGCCAAGGCAGATGCCGAGATATGGCACATTATTGGTGCGCGCATAGTTGGCCGCGGCGATCTTGCCCTCGATTCCTCGACTGCCGAAGCCACCCGGAACCAGGATCGCGTCCAGGCCCTCGAGCACACCGACGCCATCGGTCTCGATCGAATCGGAATCGATCTTGACGATATTGACACGGGTCTTGGTGTGGATACCCGCATGCGCCAGGGCTTCGTTCAGTGATTTATAGGCATCGGTATGATCGACATACTTGCCGACGAACCCGATCGAAATTTCGTGTTCCGGGTTTTCCAGCGCATGCACGACGCGGTCCCAGCCCGCCAGGTCCGCAGGCGGCAGATCCAGCCCAAAACGCTTGACGACGATATCATCGAGCCCCTGCTCATTGAGCTCGCGTGGAATCTTGTAGATATGATCGACATCGATCGCGTAGATTACCGCTTCCTCGGCGACGTTGGTAAACAACGCGATCTTGCGGCGTTCCTCGATCGGAATCGCGCGGTCTGCGCGACACAACAGAATATCGGGCTGTATCCCGATAGAACGCAGCTCCTTGACCGAGTGCTGTGTGGGCTTGGTCTTGATTTCACCCGCCGCGGGCAGGTAGGGAATCAGGGTCAGGTGCATGTAGAGCACGTTTTCGTGCCCCAGCTCGAAACCCATTTGCCGAATCGCCTCCAGGTAAGGCAGCGATTCGATATCACCCACGGTACCGCCGATTTCGACCAGTACGACATCGGCCCCGTTGGTGCTATCGAGCACCGAATTCTTGATTTCATCGGTGATATGCGGGATGACCTGTACTGTCGCGCCGAGATAATCCCCGCGTCGTTCCTTGGCAATCACGCTTTCGTAGATCCGTCCGGTCGTGTAATTACTGCTCTGCGAGCAATGCACCCCGGAAAACCGCTCGTAGTGTCCCAGATCAAGATCGGTTTCGGCGCCATCATCGGTAACATAGACCTCGCCGTGCTGGAATGGGCTCATGGTTCCAGGATCGACATTGATATACGGATCGAGCTTTATCATGGTTACGCTGAGTCCGCGTGCCTGCAGCAAAGCGGCCAGTGAGGCAGATGCAATGCCCTTGCCCAGTGATGAAACAACACCACCAGTAATGAATATGAATCGGCTCATAGATCCCAAAAATTTGGTTGGACGTATGGAACGTAGGATGGAAGGAAACGATAGCAGAATCGTATTTTGAAGACAATCGACGAACCCAAAATAACCCCGGATACAGGTATACAAATCAATGCTAAAGATTTAGAAATTATCGCCGATAGCTAAAAACAATTAAGGCTTGTCATTAATTACGATCATGCGCGCACTAGTAATCGAAAACAACCAGGCTTATCGCGACCTGTTGGAGCATACCCTGGCCGAGCAGGGCTTTACCACCGACAGCGGTGACAGTATCGAGACTGCTCGAACCTGCGTCGATTCCGAGCCCTATGACATTATATGTGTTAACCAGGCGCTGAAGGACGGCAGCGGCGAGGAATTCGTCGCCTATTGCAACCAGCATCAACGCCATCAGGAAACGCCGATCCTGTTCCTGACCGAAGACAAGGAACTTAAGGTGGAAGACCTCGAGGTCAGGGTCGACAGCGTGATTCACGAGCTGAACGAGCACCAGATCGAAGACCAGATCGTCCATTTTGTCGACCTGCACCTGGACCCGATATTTTACGAGGGGCGCATCCTGTTCGTCGAGGACGATGCGGAGGTAGCGGCGGAGATTTTGAGCGATTTAAAGCAAACCGGCTACCAGGTGTCACATTTTACCACGGTCGAAGATGCCTGTAAGGAGTTTGATTCGGTAACCGTTTACGGTTCGCATACCGACGCTTATGACCTCGCAATTACCGGGCTCGATCTCGATGGTGAGCTGGAAGGTGAAGACCTGGTTACCTGCATCCGCTCATACGAGGATGGCCGCGGATTTATCCCGATTATTGCCGTTACTGGCGACAACAACGATCATCGGCGCATCGCGCTTTACCAGCTTGGCGTCAACGATTTCCTGACGAAACCTATCCTGCATCAGGAACTACTGGTGCGCATCGGTAACCTGATAACCAACAAGCGCCTGCTCGACAAGGTACATGATATCCGGCGCGAACTGTTCGCCCTGGCTACTGTCGACAAGCTGACCGGCTGCCACAACCGCCACAGCCTGATTGAGTTTTCCGGAAAATTTATTGCAACGGCCAAACGCCACGAGTATCCAGTCAGTATGCTGGTTATCGATCTCGATCATTTCAAAGCCATCAATGATAATCATGGTCATGCCGTTGGCGACGTGGTACTGCAGTTAACCGGAGCGATGTTGAGCCAAAGTTTTCGCGAAGGTGACCTGGTGGTGCGTTATGGTGGCGAAGAGTTCGTCGTGCTAATGACTCACTGTGATGCCGAAGGTGCCCGTCAAAAGGCCGAATCTGTGCGCCAGGCGCTCGAAGATCTCAAGCCAAACGGACTCGATGTAACGACGAGTATCGGCGTCACCACGTTGGAAGTCGGCTCCAAAGGAGATTTCGAAGACATGTTCCACGCCGGGGACAAAGGCGTTTATGCGGCTAAAGACGGAGGCCGCAACCGGGTCGTGTACGTCCCCATGGATTAACTCGCCGGCCTTTCGGCCAGCACCACGGCGCGCCGAGGCGCCGGTAAGCCCTCAACCGTCAGCGCAGGATTGTTTCGATCCAGGCACTGTTCGAGAGATTCGAACTGCATCCACTCGGTGGCGCGCTGCTCCTCGGTACTGGTTACCGATTCGTCGACAACCCTGACATTGACGAAACCACAGCGCTGCAACCAGCCGACAAGCTCCTGCGACGACGGAATGAACCAGACGTTGCGCATACGCGCGTAGCGTGCCTGCGGCAACAGCAATCTGCCCGCCGGCCCCTCGATGACGAGGGTTTCGAGACACAACTCGCCCCCGGGGACAAGAAAATCCTTAAGCTGGTAAAGATGGTCGACAGGGCTTTTGCGATGGTACAAGACGCCCATCGAAAACACGCTGTCAAACCAGCCCAGTTTCTCGGGCATATCCTCGACGCCGATCGGTAGCAGGTGTATATCGTCCCGCTGCAGGTACTTTTGCAACGCCGCAAATTGCAGGTTGAACAGCACCGAAGGTTCGATTCCGAGTACTACTGCCGGTGATTGCGCCAGCATGCGCCAGCAGTGATAACCGTTACCACAACCTATGTCGAGAACGCGCCGATCCCGCAGTGGCGCCAGGTGGGGCAGCACCCGCTCCCACTTCAAGTCGGAGCGCCATTCGCTGTCGATGTAAACATCCGCTATCTGGTAGGGTCCCTTGCGCCATGGCATTAATCCCAGCAGCGCGTCGCGCAGCACCGCGTTATCCAGGCAAAGGCTGCTCACGGTGACCGCCGGCAGGTCAAAACAGGCTTGCGCATTTTCCAGTGGTGGCAACGCATCCAGCGCTTTTTTCCAGCGCCGATAATCGCCGTGGTTAACCAGCCATTGATCGCTTCGCGCCCGCAGTTCGTCGGCCCAGTAATTCAGTCCGTGCCTTCGCAGAAGATCAAACAGCCGATCCCAGTTCACGCCTTGATTGCCAGGTACGAGACGAAATTGAATCCCCTGAAACACTGGTAGACTTCGTTGAAGCCGATCGCTTCGAGTCGCCGGCGGTGCTGCTGGTCGCTATCCGGGATTAACACGTTTTCCAGCGCATTGCGTTTCTGGCTAATCTCGAGATCACTATATCCCATGGTTTTTTTGAAACCCTGGTAGAGTTGGGTCATACGTTCGTTTTCGGCCGGATCATCGAATACGATCTTTTCGGACAACACCAGGACTCCGCCCGGATTCAACCCGGCAAAGATTCGCTGCAGCAGCGCCGGCCGCTCTTCCGGCTGGAGAAACTGCAGGGTAAGGTTTAAAACCACCATCGAGGCATTCTCGATCTCGGTATGACGAATATCCCCTCGGCACCACTCGATCTCAGTGGCACCCGGGGGGTGTTGCCGGCATTTTTCGATCATTGCTGCCGAATTATCGACCGCGATAATCCGGCAACCGGTATCGCGCGCCTGGTCCGAGATCAACAGGCTGGCTTCTCCCAGCGAGCAGCCCAGATCGTAGACGCGGCTTGCGGGCGTGACAAAAATATCGGCATAGAGGCCGATCATACGCATTAACAGGGAGTAACCCGGGACCGAGCGTGAAATCATATCCTGGAATACGCCGGCGACGGTTTCGTTGAACTCGAAGGCCTTGACCTCGCTCAGGCGCCGCGAGAATATGCGGTCCCTGTTGTCATCCCCACTCATAGCAGCAAGTCCTCGAGCCGACCGTCGAGATAAAGCTGCGCGGTAGAATCGCGCTCCCAGGGCGGCACTCGATGCTGCTGAAATAACCGCTTGAGCCGATGGCCATCCTCGTTTTGCTCGCCCCGTTGCCGAAACTTAAGCGTCAAAGACTGGTTTTTATCGGCGACACCGAGCCGCCGCAATATCTCCTTGCGGCTCAACCGTAAATCCAGCTGCGGAATCTCGATCTTTTCATGCTGACCGAATTCGAACGCACCACCGCATTTATCGCGGGCACGTTCGAGCACCAGGAAAAGCTGCCGATCGTATATCCTTAGCGAGTAGCCCGACATAACAATCTTGGGCATGGCGTCGGGTCGAGCTTGTAGTTGTTGCATCGTCTCCCGCAAGCGGCTAAACGGCGGCGGCGGCAGCCCGGCGGTTGTAATCCAGTACCGAACCAGGTTCTTGCGACGCGGCAATGACAGTTGCATCATCGCACCGATATCCAGTCGATCGATTTTGCCACGATCCGGGATACGCAGATGCTGATAGTCCTGCGATCCGATTTCATCGAGTAAGGCCTGCGTCTCGGACTGTATCTCGCTACTTGTCGACAGCGCGTCCTGATACCCCGGCCAGCGCTGCTTGATTAACGGCACGATCTCGCGGCGCAGGTAATTGCGGTCGAATCTCGGATTTTGGTTACTGGGATCGTTAAACCAGGCCACTTCGTGCCGATTTGCATAATCCTCCAGCTGCTCACGACTAAATCCCAGTAGCGGACGCAATAACAGGGACGAACCCAGACGTCGCTGCCCGGCAATACCGCGCAGCCCGGCAACTCCCGAACCACGTAACGCATTCATCAAAAAGGTTTCGGCCTGATCATCGGCATGATGGGCGGTCAGGATGCAATCGCCAGCTTGCGTGTTTTCTTCGAACAGGCGGTAACGCTGACGACGCGCGACCGCCTCGATATTGCTGTCGACGTTCGCCAGGTCGAGTCGATCGACGCGGATTTCGAGGCCATAAGCCTGCGCCTGCTGAATACAGAATTGTTCCATCTGCAAGGCGTTATCAACCAGGCCATGATTGATGTGCCAGGGCAGGATTTCGTATTCTCGCTCGGTCGATAGCAGCAGGTGCAGCAATACGCTGGAATCGAGGCCACCGCTGTAGGCCACGAATACGCGACTGCTATCGTCAGGAATCGATTCCAGGCATGATCGCATGTGGCTGGTATGCAGTGATCCTGTCAGCTTTCCCGGTACTTGCCAAACGCCATCAGCTTCTGATAACGCTTATCGAGTAGCTTGTCGATAGTCATCGATTCCAGTGCCTCGAGACTTTCGACCAGGTTAAGTTTGAGCGAGTCTGCTACCTGGTCATAGTCTCGATGCGCGCCACCGAGCGGCTCGTTGATAACACTGTCGATCAACTTGAGCGAATACAGGCGCTCGGCAGTTATCCCCATCGCCTCGGCCGCCTGCGATGCCTTGTCGGCACTTTTCCACAAAATCGACGCGCAGCCCTCGGGCGAGATTACCGAATAGGTCGCGTACTGCAGCATATTGATTCGATCACCGACGCAAATTGCGAGCGCGCCGCCGGATCCGCCTTCACCGATCACGGTACAGATAATCGGAGTTTTTAACTCGGCCAGGGTATACAGATTGCGCGCAATCGCTTCGCTCTGCCCGCGCTCCTCCGCGCCGATACCCGGGTAGGCGCCGGGCGTGTCGACCAGTGTCAGCAGGGGCATTTTGAACTTTTCGGCCATCTTCATCAGGCGCAGCGCCTTACGGTAACCCTCGGGTCGCGGCATGCCGAAGTTACGCTTGATTTTTTCTCGCGTATCGCGCCCCTTCTGCTGCCCGATCACCATCACCGGCTTGCCCTCCAGCCTTCCGACACCACCCACGACAGGATAATCGTCGGCAAACGCGCGATCGCCATGCAGGTACTCGAAATCGGTAAAGATTCGTTCGATATAGTCGGCCGAGTAAGGTCGGTTCGGATGCCGCGATAGTTGTGAAATCTGCCATGCCGAAAGTTTTGAAAATATCGACGTGGTCAACGACTCCGCCTTGCGCTCGAGGGTTTTGATTTCCTGGCTGATGTTTATGTCAGAGTCATCGGTGACATAACGTAGCTCGGAAATTTTAGCCTGAAGCTCGGCGATCGGCTGTTCAAACTCTAGAAAGTTGGGATCCATTTATAGTCGTTGTAATGATCAAATCTGGCAATAGTGTAACGATTCGCCCGATGGCTGTCATCAGCCCTGCTCCCTGCTGGCTATGAAATCGATTGCGCGATCAGCCTCAGCGCTTCGGCAGGGTCCTGGTGCTGGGTGATCGGGCGACCAATCACCAGATAGCTGGCGCCGTTCTCCAGCGCCTGGCGCGGCGTCACGATACGACGTTGATCGTTCGCGGCCGCCCATTCGGGACGAATTCCGGGGGTTACCAGCAGCGCTGCATCGCCGATGGAAGCGCGCAATGCGGGGGCTTCCTGGGCGGAGCAGACGACGCCGTCGAGACCGCTTTCGATGGCAGTTTGCGCTAATCGGTCGACTAGTTGCGGCAACGGAATCTGCATGCCGATTCCCTGCAAATCACGCGGCGACATGCTGGTCAGCACGGTAACCGCGATCAGGAATGGGCGCTGTGCAACTAGTTCTATCCCTGCACGTGCGGCCCGCATCATTTCCGCTCCACCGAGGGCATGCACGTTCAACATCCAGACGCCCAGTTTGGCGGCAGCAGTGGCGGCTTTGCCAACCGTATTTGGAATATCGTGAAACTTCAGATCGAGAAATACATCGTAACCGTTGTCGACCAGCGCTTCGACCAGGGCCGGTCCGGCACTGGTAAACAATTCCTTGCCGACCTTCAAGCGGCACTGGTCGGGGGACGTCTTGCGTGAAAACTCGATAGCCTGTTGGTGATTCGGGAAGTCGAGCGCAACGATAATTTTGGGATCGTTCATAGCTTGACCTGCTTCATCGAGGCCCAGTTGCGGCAGCTCGGGCAAAGCCACTGTATGGCATGGCTTTCGTAGCCACAACGGGCGCAAACATACTCGATTTTCTTGTCCTGCAGCGTTTTCAGAAAGGTCGACAGGGTTTCCCAGGTCTCGCCGAGCTGATCGGGGTTTGACTTGAGGAAGCGCAGGGCAAACTCAAAGGCCTCGAATGACGGTGACTGATGCAATATATCGGAAAGAAATTCGCGCGCCTTCTCGATTTCGTCATTGCGGGCATATTGCTCGAGCAAGGCAATCGCGAGGCGCGTCGACGGATGCTGTTTGTATTGCCGCTGCAGAAAATCCTTGTAAACGTCAGGCTCGCGGTTGAGATAGATCTGTCGCGCCGGCTCGATATAGAGACCCATGTAATCTGGATTCTCACGCGTCAGTCGCTGGAATATTCTTTTTGCCGCGGCGAGATTTTCGGTATTCAGATGCAGCTTGATCAGCAATAACGCCGCCCGCACGCCATCGGGATCGACTTCGATTGCACGATCGAGATTTTTACGCGCCAGCCGATAGTTGCCACTGGCGATCGCCTCGCTGGAAATTTCACACAGGCACTGACCGTAGGCGACGTCCGCTTCCGGCTCATCCATCTGGTAAAGCGCCTCGGCGCAGTCGACCGCTTCGCCCCAGGATTTCTCGGTGATATACAGGTCGAGCAAACGTCGATAGGCATGGCTGGTGTCGGCATCGAGATCGATCATTTCCCGATACAGCTTTTCCGCGCGGTCGAGCAACCCGGCCTTGAGGTAATCGCTGGCCAACTCGGCAATGGCCATATGGCGTTGTTTGCGAGTCAGGTTCGGTCGCGCCAGCAGGTTCTGATGCACCTTGATGGCGCGATCTACTTCGCCCTTGGAACGAAACAGATTGCCCAGGGCAATATGGATCTCTATGGTGTCCTTGTTGACCTCGATCAGGTCGGTGAATATCTTTATCGCATTATCCGGATCGTCCGCCAGCAGGTAATTCAAGCCCCTGGCGTAACGCTCGGAAAATTGATCGGGTTGTTGTTGCCTGGCTTTTCGCCTGAAAGGTTGCCACCGACCAAGCAACCAGCCGATGATGATTGCGGCCAGAACTAACAGGAAGAGCCAGATATCCATGATTAAGTGACCGTATCCGGCTGGGCGGCTTGAGTAAGGCTATTTCTGATTATTGGCGCGATCGCGCAACTCCTTCCCCGGTTTGAAATGCGGCACGTACTTTCCGGGCAAATCCACCTTGTCACCCGACTTCGGATTACGCCCCGTTCTCGGCGGCCGATAATGCAGGCTGAAACTGCCGAACCCCCTGATTTCTATGCGCTCACCGTTTGACAGAGCGCTACTCATCATTTCGATCAGACTTTTTACCGCCAGTTCGACGTCCTTGTAAGCCAGGTGTCCCTGATTTCTCGCTAGATTATCGATCAGGTCCGACTTGGTCATCGATGGTACAAATTCTGTTTCTTTCATCTCTTGGCCCAATAATCTGGATTGGTGGCGGGTCGACCCCGCCACCCGATTGTGGATCAGGAATCCATTTTTTCCTTGAGCAGATCACCAAAGCTGGTAGTGGCCGCCTTGGCATCGCTACTGGCCGCGTAATCCTTCAACGCTTCCTGTTCCTCATCGCTATCCTTGGCTTTGATAGACAGGTAGATACTACGACCCTTACGATCCATTCCGGTTATCTTGGCTTCGATCTGGTCGCCTTCATTAAGAAATGAACGAGCGTCCTCTACCCGGTCCTTGGCCATCTCGGAAGCCCGTAACAGACCCTCGATGCCATCGCCAAGATCGACCACGGCCGCCTTGGCATCAACCGACACAACCGTGCCAGACACAATACTACCCTTGGGCTTGTCCGCAATAAAGCTGGCGAACGGATCTTTTTCGATCTGTTTGATGCCCAGCGAGATGCGCTCGCGCTCGGGATCGATCGACAATACCATGGCTTCGACTTCCTGTCCCTTTTGATATTCACGCACCGCTTCTTCGCCCGGCTTGTTCCAGGACAGGTCGGTGAGGTGAATCAGGCCATCGATATTTCCTTCCAGCCCGATAAAGATACCGAAATCGGTAATCGACTTGATCTTGCCGGAAATGATGTCGCCCTTGTTGTTGGTAGTACCGAATTCTTCCCAGGGATTTGCCTTGCACTGCTTCATGCCGAGGGAAATACGCCGACGTTCCTCGTCGATTTCGAGGATTACGACCTCGACTTCATCGCCGAGGGTAACAACCTTGTTGGGATTGACGTTCTTGTTGGTCCAGTCCATTTCGGAAACGTGGACCAGGCCTTCGACGCCATCCTCGATTTCGACGAAACAGCCGTAGTCGGTGATGTTGCTGACGTGACCGAAAAGGCGCGTGCCTTCCGGGTAACGACGCATCAGATTTTCCCAGGGATCGTCGCCCATTTGCTTGAGGCCAAGCGAGACGCGATTCTTTTCACGGTCGAACTTGAGCACTACGACGTCGATTTCCTGCCCGATTTCGACTACTTCGGACGGGTGCTTGACGCGCTTCCAGGCCATATCGGTAATATGGAGCAGACCGTCGATACCACCCAGGTCGAGGAAAGCACCATAATCGGTCAGGTTCTTGACGATACCGCGCACGCGTTCGCCCTCTTTCAGGGTTTCCAGCAGCTTTTCGCGTTCTTCACTGAATTCTTTCTCCACCACGGCACGGCGAGAAACGACGACATTGTTGCGCTTCTGGTCGAGCTTGATGATCTTGAACTCGAGTTCTTTTTCTTCGAGATAAGCGGTGTCGCGCACCGGACGCACGTCCACCAGTGACCCGGGCAGGAAGGCGCGAATTTCGCCGATATCGACGGTGAAGCCACCCTTGACCTTACCGGTAAAGCGACCGGTAACGATTTCGTCGGCCTGCTGGGCCTGCTCGAGACGGGTCCAGGCGCGTGCGCGCTTGGCTTTTTCACGCGACAGGCGAGATTCGCCGTAGCCGTCTTCGAATGAATCCAGCGCAACCTCGACCGTATCGCCGACCTTGACGTCGAGTTCGCCGTTTTCATCGTAAAATTGTTCTACCGGGATAACACCCTCGGACTTGAGGCCCGCGTTGACGATGACAACATCCCGGTTGATATCGACAACCTCGCCAGTGATTATTTCACCGACGCGCATATTCATTTGGGTAATGCTTTGCTCAAACATTTCTGCAAAGTTTTCAGACATGGAAGAATCCTAAAAGAGTTTCACGACAGTTAATCCGGATACAATTAACCATCTGGTTTAGTTAAAAAAACCCTGAAGACAGTGCGTCTGCAGGGGCCTTGATAAGGTCGTGGTTACTACTTATCTCTTATATGGCTCAGCACGAGTTCCGTTACCTGCGCCAGGTCGAGCAAACTTGATTCCACAACCAGAGCATCTTCGGCGGGCACGAGCGGTGAGACACTTCGACTTTGATCGCGTTCGTCACGTTCGGCTATATCCGCCTGAAGCTGCGCGATATTAGCGGATAAACCCATATTTTTCAACTGCTTATATCGTCTTTGCGCACGAATTTCAGGGCTTGCGTACAAAAAGAACTTAAAACGGGCATCGGGGAACACCACGGTGCCCATATCGCGCCCGTCGGCGACCAGTCCCGGAGGCCTGACAAAACCGCGCTGCAGACTCAACAGGCGTTCACGCACCAGGGGGTGACGCGCCACCCTTGACGCCGCGTCACCGGTTCGCTCCTGGCGTAATTCGGCCGAAACGTCGACATTATCGAGAAACGGAATGGATAATTCGTCACCCGCTTCAAACCGGATATCGAGTTCCTCGGCCAGTGGCGCGACCTGTTGTTCGTCGTCGAGATCGATACCTTGCTGCAGTGCTTTCAGCGCCAGCAGCCGATAAATTGCGCCACTGTCGAGCAGGTGAAATCCCAGTTCGCGTGCTACGTTAAGCGCGAGCGACCCCTTGCCCGACCCACTCGGGCCATCGATTGTAACGACAAAAACGTTCTCATCCTGCATCGATTGATATCCTGATTCCTGCCCGCTGGGCCAATTCCGCAAATCCGGGGAAAGATGTATTTACATTGGCGCAATCCCGAATGCAAATATCCCGGCTGGCTGCCAACGAGGCTACGCTAAAAGCCATCGCAATGCGATGATCTCCATGCGAATCGACTTCACCGCCGCCGAGTTCCCCGCCCTGAATTATAATGCCGTCAGGTTTCACTTCGGTTTCAATTCCAAGCCTGGTAAGGCCGTCAGCCATGACCTGGATGCGGTCGCTTTCCTTGACCCGCAGCTCTTCCGCGCCGCTCAAACGGGTTTCTCCGACGGCACAGGCCGCGGCCACGAACAGCACCGGAAATTCATCTATCGCCAGCGGCACCAGATGCCCGGGGATCTCGATACCGGACAATGGGGCACTGCGCACCCGGATATCGGCAACCGGCTCGCCTCCTATTTCCTGTCGATTGAGAATTTCGATATCGGCTCCCATCAATTCGAGGATACCGATCACCCCGGTACGGGTGGGATTGATGCCGACATGCTGTAGCGTGATATCGGAATCACTGGCAATACTGCCCGCGACCATGAAAAATGCTGCCGATGATATGTCGGCCGGCACGTCAATGTCGCAGGCGGTCAATGCCTGGTTACCCCGAAGCCGGATTTCGCCGTCGCTAGATGCTACCTCGCAGCCAAAACCCCGCAGCATACGCTCACTGTGGTCACGCGTCGGTGCCGGCTCATGCACGATGGTTTCGCCTTGCGCATAGAGCCCGGCCAGCAGCAGGCAGGATTTTACCTGCGCCGAGGCCACCGGCATCTGGTAGTCGATCGCCTCGAGTGCCTGTCTACCCCTGACCAGCAGCGGCGCGCGTCCGCCGTCCGCGCTTTCAATGATCGCTCCCATTTGCTGTAGCGGCTGGATCACGCGCAGCATCGGCCGCGACGATAACGAAGAATCGCCGATCAGACGCGCATCGAAGTCCTGTCCGGCAAGCAGGCCTAGCAGCAATCGCATGGCGGTTCCGGAGTTGCCCATATCGAGATCGGTTGCCGGCGCCTGCAGGCCGTGCAGCCCGACACCGCTAACCGTGACTTCGCCCTGATTGCGTTCGATCGGCACTCCCATTTGCTGGAACGCCCGCATCGTGTTGAGGCTGTCCTCGCCTTGCAGGAAGCCGGAAATATGGCTTGTGCCGTCCGCGATAGAGGCGAGCATGATCGAGCGATGGGAGATCGATTTATCGCCGGGAACCCGAAACTCGCCGCCAATTTTATCGCCGGGTTTGCAGACGAATCTCATCATTAACAATTACCTATCAGCGAATCACGTTCGGACTTCGCCCTGCCGAACAGTTTTAACAGTTCGTCGGCATCGTCGTCACGAATCGCGGTGGCAATGCGTTCGAGTTCCTGTTGGTACTGATCGATCAGGGCAACCAGGGCGTCACCGTTGGCGAGGCATACGTCGCGCCACATGACCGGATCGCTGGAGGCAATACGGGAGAAATCACGAAATCCGCCAGCGGCGTACCGAAAAATCTCTTCGTGATCGTTCAGATTCGACAGGTGGTGCACCAGTGCGTAAGCCAGCATATGCGGTAAATGCGAGGTTGCGGCCAGCACCTTGTCATGATGTTCGACGCTGAGATATTCCAGCGTTGCACCGCAGTGTTGCCACATATCGTCGATAATCTCGACGGCGTCGGCGTCGGTTTGCTCCAGCGGGGTCAAGATTACACGGCGATTCTGGTAAAGGCTTGCGAAACCAGCCTCCACACCACTCTGTTCAGTGCCTGCAATCGGGTGGCCGGGGACGAAACGCGGCCACAGATCACCAAGCTCTTCCCTTGCCGCCGCAATAACCGAACCCTTGGCACTACCGACATCTGTAATCACGGCATCGCGGCTGGCGCTGGCCTTGAGTTCGGCGAAGACCTGCCGCATCGCACCCAGTGGAACCGCCACCACGATCACGTCGGCATCACGTACGCATTCCGCGATCGTGCCGGCCTGGCTGTCGATAACCCCTAGTTCGATGCCTTTCTCGAGATTGTGAAGATTACGCCCGTAACCGATTACATGCCCCACCGCAGCGGCCTGTTTTAGCGCCAGCGCCAGCGAACTGCCAATCAGTCCAACGCCGATAATCGCGAGCCTGTCGATCATAGTATCTCTCCCAGGACACGGTACAGCTGCTGCAGCTGCGGCTCCGTGCCGACGCTGATACGCAGGTGTTCAGGCAGGCCGTAATTCGCTACCGGCCTGACGATAACGCCCTGCTGCAACAACTGTTGATAAAGCTGCGAGCTGTTGGCGCCAAACCGAACCGTCAGGAAGTTGCCGGCCGAGGGGATGTACTCGATTCCGCGTTGGTCGAACCATTCCTGCATCGACCGCAAGCCCTGCGCGTTGCTCGCGCGGCTTTGCGCAACGAAGTCATCGTCATCAAGTGCCGCCTGTGCCGCGACCAGCCCGAGACTGTTACCGTTGAACGGCTGCCTGACACGGTTGAACAAATCGCACAGCTCGGCGCTCGAAACCGAATAACCGACGCGCAATCCGGCAAGCCCGTATATCTTGGAAAAGGTGCGCGTAACGATCAGATTGGGGAACTGCCCGAGCCACTGCAGGGTATCCGGGTACTGCGGCAGATCGACATACTCGAAGTAAGCCTCGTCAACGACGATCGCAATATGTTCGGGCACCTGCTCGACGAAGCTGCGCAGTTCGTCGGCATGCAGCCAGGTTCCGGTTGGATTATTCGGGTTAGCGATGAACACCACCCGGGTTTTATCGTTAATCAACGCTGCCATGGCTTCGAGATCATGACCGTAGGGTGAGGCACTCTGAGGCCCTGACGCGGGCGCTATGCTTGCTTTCGCGCCGCAGGCCTGGGTTACCATGCCGTACACCATGAACGCGTATTGCGAGAACACGGCCTCGGTACTGGCATCGAGAAAACTGCGCGCGACCAGGTCGAGCACGTCGTTGGAACCGTTGCCGATGGTGATCTGATCCTGCTCGACACCGAGCTTTTGCGCGAGTCGTTGCTTCAGGTAGTAGGCATTTGCATCCGGGTAGAGTTCGAGATGCTTGCTAGCTCCAGCCAACACGCTTCGCGCCCGCGGCGAACAACCCAGCGGATTTTCGTTGGAGGCAAGTTTTATGGCGTTGCTGATGCCAAGTTCGCGCTCGAGTTCCTCGACTGGTTTACCAGGAGAATAAGGGTGCAACTGCCTGATTTGCACCAGTGCGGAATCGACTACTGACATTTAGAGTGTGGCTTTGGGATAAGAGCCCAGTATTTTAAACAAGGCAGCCTGCTGTTTCAGCTCATTTAAGGCCCTGGCCACCCCGGGATCCTGTTGATGCCCGTCGATATCGATGAAAAACACGTATGCCCACTTCAGGCCCTGCGCCGGGCGCGATTCGATCTTGTTCATACTGATACCATGATCTGCGAGCGGTTGCAGCAAACCCAGCAGTGCCCCCGGAATGTTCTTGGTCGAAATCAGCAGCGAAGTTTTATCGTTACCGCTGGGGTCGACATCCTGCTTGCCGATAATGACGAATCGCGTGGTGTTGTCAGAAAGGTCTTCGATGTTTTCGTAACAGATTTTCAAATCGAATACCTCGACCGCCGGCAACCCGCAGATCGCCGCCGCGTCGCTCTCGACACTCGCCAGGCGTGCGGCCTCGGCATTGCTGCTAACCGGAATGCGCTCTATGCCCGGAAGATTCTGGTCGAGCCAGCGTCGGCACTGCGCGAAGGATTGCTGATGCGAGTAGATATGCTTGATTTCCGATACGTTCTGGGCGTGCATCGCGAGGTGGTGGTGAATCGGTATCTCGACTTCACCGCAGACCTTGAGGCTCGAATTCATGAACATGTCCAGAGTGTGGCTGACCACGCCCTCGGTTGAATTCTCCACCGGCACCAGGCCATAGTCTGCGTGACCGGATTCGACCGAGTTGAAGACATCCGGGATACTGCTCATCGGCACGGTCGTCACCGAATGACCGAAGTGTTTTAACGCGGCGCTCTGGGTAAAGGTGCCCTCCGGGCCGAGATAAGCTATTTTCAACGGCTGTTCCAGCGCCAGGCAGGCGGACATGACTTCGCGAATCAGGCGCCCGACCTCGTCATCGCTAAGAGGCCCCTGGTTGAGGGTTTTCAGCCGATTGATTACCTGGGCTTCGCGGTCCGGTCGAAAAAAATTGACGCCTTCGTCGGACTCGTCGGTGAGCGCGCGTTTGACTTCCGCCACATCGACCGCGCAACGCGCGCGCCGGTTGAACAGTTCCAGCAACTTTTGATCGATGTCATCGATCTGCTGGCGCAGTTTTTCCAGGGCATCGTCATTCATGGATGCATCAGCCCTCGTCTTCGCCGGCTTCGTCTTCGCTAGTTACATCCTCGTCGTCGACGCTGGCGGCTACCGGCTCGATCTGCACCAGTTGCTCGTTTTCACCGAGCCGGATCAAAGTCACGCCCTGAGTGTTGCGTCCCAGAATCGAAATATCCTGGGCAGGTGTGCGTACCAGGGTACCGCTATTGCTGATCAGCATGATCTCTTCATCGCCGCTGGTCTTGATCGCCCCGACCACGGCACCGTTGCGCTCTGAGGTCTGAATCGAGATCACGCCCTGACCGCCCCTGCCCTGCACCGAAAAGTCGCCGATGCGCGTGCGCTTGCCGTAGCCGTTCTCGGTGGCAAACAGGATTTGACCCTCGTCGGACTCGACCGCAATCAGCGAAATAACTTCGTCTTTCCCCCTGGTCTTGATGCCGCGTACGCCGGCCGCGGTGCGGCCCATTGCACGCACGTCGTTTTCATCGAAACGTATACCCTTGCCGACGCTGGTAAAAAGCATCATATTCGACTTGCCCTCGGTGAGCTGAACCCCGATCAGGCTATCCTCGTCGCGCAGATCGAGTGCAATAATGCCGTTCGCACGAGGGCGCGAGAAATTCGACAGCGGGGTGCGTTTGACCTTGCCGCTGGCAGTGGCGAAGAAGATAAACTGGTCTTCCGGGTACTCGCGCACCGGCAGAATCGCGGTAATTCGCTCGTCTTCTTCCAGCGGCAGCAAGTTAATCATGGGTCGGCCGCGGGAAGCGCGACTGCCGATCGGCAGTTGGTAAACTTTTTGCCAGTAAACCTTGCCGCGCGTGGAAAAACACAGCAGCGTATCATGGGTCGACGCGGCAAACATTTGCTCGACGAAATCTTCGTCTTTGACTTTTGTTGCCGCCTTGCCGCGGCCACCGCGCCGCTGCGCCGAATAAGATTCCAGCGGCTGAGCCTTGGCATAGCCGAGATGCGATATGGTCACCACCACGTCTTCTTCGCTGATCAGGTCTTCGACCGTCAGGTCGGAATGATCGATCACGATTTCGGTGCGGCGCGGATCGGCAAATTCTTCCCTGATCTCCTCGAGTTCACGCCGAATCTCCTGCTTCAGCCGCTCGTCGCGTTGCAGAATATCGAGCAGGTCTTCGATTTTTTCCAGAATCTCACGGTATTCGGAAATGATCTTATCCTGTTCCAGCCCGGTCAGTTTATGCAGTCGCAGATCGAGAATCGCCTGCGCCTGTTTCTCGGTCAGATGGTATTGATCGCCGATTAGTCCAAAGGTTTCGGCGATACCCTCGGGCCTGGAGGATTCCGCACCGGTACGCTGCAACATTTCCAGTACCACGCCCGGCGCCCAGGATTTTTCCATCAGTCCGGCCTTGGCCACCGCCGGACTGGACGACTGCTTGATCATTTCGATGATTTCATCGATGTTGGATAACGCGACGGCGAGCCCTTCGAGCAAATGCGCGCGGTCGCGTGCCTTCCGCAGGTCAAAAATCGTGCGACGAGTTACGACTTCACGCCGGTGCAGGATAAAGGCTTCCAGGATTTCCTTCAGATTCAGCAGGCGCGGCTGACCGTTGACCAGCGCCACCATGTTGATGCCAAACACGTTTTGCATCTGGGTCTGCTTGTAAAGGTTATTCAACACCACGTCGGCGATTTCGCCGCGGCGCAACTCGATCACCATGCGCATACCGTCCTTGTCGGACTCGTCACGCAACCCGGTTATGCCCTCGAGGCGTTTCTCCTTGACCAGTTCGGCAATTTTTTCGAGCAGCCGGGCCTTGTTAACCTGGTAAGGCAATTCGGTGACGATAATGCTTTGCCGGCCCGATTTATCTTCCTCGTAATGCGTCTTTGCGCGCAGGTAGATCTTGCCCTTACCGCCGCGATAAGCCTCGCGAATACCGCGCGCGCCATTGATATATCCGGCGGTTGGAAAATCGGGTCCGGGAATGCATTCCATCAATTGCTCGATACCAGAGTCGGGTTCGTCCACCAGCAGGATGCAGGCGTTGACTACCTCGCTCAGGTTATGCGGCGGGATATTGGTGGCCATGCCTACCGCGATGCCGGAAGAACCGTTGATCAACAGGTTCGGCACCTTTGTCGGCAACACCACGGGCTCGTGTTCCGATTCATCGTAGTTCGGCAGGTAGTCGACGGTTTCCTTTTCCAGGTCGGCCAGCAATTCGTGCGCGATTTTCGACATGCGCACTTCGGTGTAACGCATTGCCGCGGGTGAATCGCCGTCCACCGAACCGAAGTTACCCTGGCCATCGACCAGCATGTGCCGCATCGCGAAAGGTTGCGCCATGCGCACGATGGTGTCGTAGACCGCGGTATCGCCGTGCGGGTGGTATTTACCGATTACGTCACCGACCACGCGCGCGGATTTTTTGTACGGCTTGTTATAGTCGTTACCGAGCACGCTCATCGCGTAGAGTACCCGTCGATGCACCGGTTTGAGACCATCGCGCACGTCCGGCAAGGCGCGCCCGACGATAACGCTCATCGCGTACTCGAGGTACGACTGACGCATCTCGTCTTCTAAATTGACAGGAAAAACTTCTTTGGCGATATCAGCCATAAAACTAGAAACTCAACGGTAAGAAATGACGCAGGAATGATTTATTTTCGATCTGCGCAATTTTATCACAGACCGCGGGGTTAACACTACCGATAAGATCGCCTCTCCAGCGCCAAAATAAACGGATTTACGGGTTTTTAGCGCGGATTTGAGGAATTGCTCGTGACACCGCCATGAATGCCGCAATATCCGTTTTAAGTCTCGCTCAAATCTTGTAAGGTTCGACTATGCAGCATCGCTACCAAATCATCCAGCCTGACTGGACCGTCACCGTTAACGCGGGGTTCGAGGTATTGCGCGATTTCGCCGTGGTGGTCGAAGATGATCGCATTCAGATGCTGATTGCAAACGATGCCGTTAGCGAGTTGCCGTGCTACTCGCAGGCAGAGATTATCCGCCTGCCGGACTGTGTGTTGATGCCCGGTTTTGTCAATGCGCACACCCACGCCTCGATGAGCCTGTTTCGCGGCCTGGCCGACGATCTCCCGTTAATGGAATGGCTGACCGATCATATCTGGCCGGCCGAGGCGCGCTGGGTCGATCCCGGTTTCACCGTCGATGGATTCAGGCTTGCTGCAGCCGAAATGATACGCTCCGGCACGACCTGCCTCAGCGATATGTACTACTTTCCCGACGAGGCCGCACGTTGTTCCCAGGCCATCGGTATGCGCAGCGTCATCGGCCTGATCGTGCTCGATTTTCCGAGCGTCTGGGCGCAAAACGCCGACGAATACCTGCACAAGGCGCTGGCCGTGCATGACGAGATACGCGAGATGCCGCTGGTCAGCAGCGCTTTCGCGCCACACGCACCCTACACGGTCTCGGACGAACCGTTGCGGCAGATCGCGATGTACAGCAGCGAGCTCGATCTGCCGGTGCATATGCACGTGCACGAAACCGCCTCGGAAGTAGCGGAAGCGCTGCAGAAAACCGGCCAGCGTCCGCTACAACGACTCGATCAGCTCAACCTGCTGAATCCAAACCTGATCGCGGTGCATATGACCGAGCTCGATGAATTCGAAATCGAGCGCGTGGCCGAGGCCGGGGTCAACGTCGTTCACTGCCCCGAATCCAACCTGAAACTGGGTAGCGGCATCTGCCCGGTCACGGCGCTTCACGACCAGGGCGTCAACCTGTGTCTCGGCACCGATGGCGCGGCCAGCAACAACGATCACGACCTGCTCGGCGAAATGCGCACCGCCTCGATGCTGGCCAAGGGCAGCAGCGGTAACGCCAGCGCCTGCAACGCCCGCCACGCGATAGAGATGGCGACTATCAACGGCGCCCGTGCGCTGGGCATGGCAGACCAGATCGGCAGTATCGAAGTCGGGAAGAAAGCCGACCTGATCGCACTCGACCTCGGCAGCCTCAACACCCAGCCGCTGTACGATCCGGTGGCGCAAATCGTTTACGCGGCCAGCAGCCGGCAGGTATCTCACGTCTGGATCGACGGGGTGGCGCAGTTGCGAGACTCCGAATTCTGCCACCTGGATAACGACGAACTGATCGCCACGGCATCCGCCTGGGCCCAGAAAATAAAGAGTTGAACATGTCATTGGATGTAAACGTTGATCCGGCCGAAATCGATAAATTCCAGTCGATTGCGAGCCGCTGGTGGGATCGTGAAAGCGAGTTCAAGCCGCTGCATGAAATCAACCCGTTGCGCGTGACCTATATAGAACGGCAGGCACAGGGTGTCGCAGGCAAAAAAATTCTCGATGTCGGCTGCGGCGGCGGCATCCTGGCGGAAGCGCTGGCGCACAAAGGCGCACTGGTCACCGGAATCGACATGGCCGAACTCTCGCTCAAAGTGGCGAAGATGCACCTGCATGAATCGGGGCTCGAAGTCGATTACCAGCTGTCGACGGTAGAAGACTTCGCGCAGCAAAATGCGGCGCAGTTCGATATCGTGACCTGCCTCGAAATGCTCGAGCATGTGCCCGACCCGGCGTCGATCATCGCATCCGCGATCCGACTGTTGAAACCCGAAGGCATGTTGTGCCTGTCGACGCTGAATCGTAATCCCAAATCCTTCGCACTCGCGATTCTGGGCGCAGAGTATGTTTTAAGGATGCTGCCGCGGGGCACCCACGAGTACAAAAAATTCATCAAACCCTCGGAACTCGCCGCAACGCTGCGCGCCAACGGCATGCAGCTGCGTGATATTACCGGCATCAGTTACAACCCGATCACGAAAAACTACTCGCTGGGTCGAGATATCGATGTCAATTACCTGATGACCGCCTGCTTCGATGACTAAAGCCGTATTGTTCGACCTCGATGGTACTTTGATCGACACCGCACCGGATATGGGCGGCGCGCTCAATAACCTGCTGCTCGAAGAAAACCTGGAGCCGATACCAATAGAACGCATACGGCCCTACGTCTCGCAGGGCGGCCTGGTGCTGACCCGGCTGGGATTTGGCGGCAAGGTCCCCGAGTCCGCAATCGAGCCCCTGCGGCAACGCTTCCTGGATCATTACCGCGAGATCGTCGCCAACGATTCCAGGCTGTTCGATGGCTACGAGGAAATTCTCACCGAGCTCGAGACGCGATCCATCCCCTGGGGTATCGTCACCAATAAGCCCGAATGGCTGACGCACCCCTTGTTGCAGCAGCTGGGCCTGGCCGAGCGCAGCGGCGTCGTCATCGGCGGCGATACCCTGGAACATCGTAAGCCGCACCCGCTGCCGTTGCAGGTCGCGGCTGAACGCCTCGACGTAAGCAGCGAGCGATGCCTGTACGTCGGCGACGACGAGCGCGACATCGTCGCCGGCAAGGCGGCAAATATGAAAACCCTGGTCGCGGCCTACGGCTATATCGAGGACGGCACCGATATCGAGGGCTGGGGCGCCGATGGCGTGATAGACAGCCCTGGCGAACTGTTACAGCACCCATTGATGAGCCAGACATGACCCGCATACCCGATAGATTCAGCGCCGCTTCCGATTTGCTGAAAGACAAGACAGTTTTGGTAACCGGCGCGACCGGCGGCTTTGGTAAACCGTTGTCGCTGGCGTTGGCGCAACATGGTGCCACCGTGATTTTACTGGCACGTAACCTGCGCATGGTGGAGGCGCTCTACGACGAAATCGACCTGGCAGGCTACCCGACACCGGCGATTTACCCGATGAACCTGGAGGGCGCCAGCGAGCACGACTACGGCGAACTTGCGGCGAATATCGAGTCCCAGCTCGGGCAACTGGATGGATTGATTCACTGCGCCGCCATCCTCGGGGCGCCCACGGTGTTTGCCCAGAGCGATGCGGAAACCTGGTACCAGGTGCACCAGGTCAACCTGCATGCTCCTTATTTGCTGACCCGCGCCTGCCTGCCGCTGATGAGCCGCTCCGAGCACGCTTCGATACTGTTCATGATCGACGACAAGCCCGGGGCCTACTGGGACGCCTACCAGGTCAGCAAACAGGGGCTCGCGGCCATGGCCGAACTGCTGGCACAGGAGTATGCCGACAGTAATTTACGGGTAAACTGTTTCAATCCAGGCAAGACGCGCACCAGCCTGCAGTTGCGCGCCTACCCGGCCGCGGACGAAAACGAACAGTTGCCGTCGCCGCAGGATCATATCGATACCTTCCTGTACCTGATGAGCGATGCCTCGAACGAGAACGGCGAAATCTTCACCGCTTGATTCGCATTTATCCCCGGCCATCTCGAGATGGCTACGATCAGATTCAGTATTGATTTTTCTAATCTGCTAACAGTATTGTGCTCGGATAATTCAGTGCTGAGTGAGCGGGAAGCGCGGTTATTAGTAGCGGATGAAAACGGCGGTCAAGGAATATCGGTACAGCAGTTTCAGGAAGATAAAAAGTACGACTCGCTGGTACAGATTGACCAGGTCGCGACGCCATCCGCCGCGATCCTCGGGCTGATTCCACAGGTACGACGAGACGAACTTGCCCGGTTCGCCGGTCGCGGTAGATGCCATCGACGCGCGATACTCGTCGCTGGCATCCGGATGGGATGCGAGGCCGTTGACGATGTATCCCAGGTATTCCTCGGTGGGCTTCAGATTCGGCGTGGAGCGGTTGGTCTGGTAAAAGTAAACTCGCTCTCCATCCTGTTCGACCCAGGTACGGCGGTAGCGGTTGATAACCGGCACCGCTTCGTAGAAATCCATGCGCGCGGCATCTCGCGCCGACAACGAGTAAAGGAATCCATGCACCGCTTCGCCGACGGCAGGTTCGGCCGAGGCATAGCCACAACCGATCCAGGGGGAAGGATGATCAAAGCGCAGACCATGATCTCTCAGGGTGAACGGCTTCATCGCGAACGGTCGGATCCGGCGTTCATTCATGATCGATTCGCTCAGGTTGGCACCGAACGCCAGGTACTGCACGCGTTCATTGCCGTGGCCGAAAAGGCGCCTGATGTTGCAGATTTCGAAAAGCAGTCGCCAGACAATGTATCGCAGCATATCAAACCCGGGTGATGACCGAGCCCGGCACGATACTGCGATCTATTTTCCCGGTCAATCCACAGCGGGCCGCGTTGCTTACTGGTACTCGAAGTAGTACTCGGACTGATCGAGACAGCGTTGCAGCGCGAGCAGGCATTGCTCATCGGGCTTCAGCGACCAGCTGCCGTTGGTGCGCAGTTGATACTGGTAGCCTTCACGGCACATGTGAAACACCACCGGCATGGCGTCGCTGAAGCGGTACCCATCGAGCACGCCGATGATTTCGTCGACCTGGTCACCGGCGTGTCCATTCAGCGTGATGTGCAGGGCGCGCGCGTTTGACGCACGGTAGTCGTCGAGCAGCTGCACCCGCGCGGCGCGCAGCTTGATGCCGTTGTTGAAGTCGTCGTAAGCGATACCGCCATCGACGACCCAGACCAGGTCTTTTTGCACGATTGGCTCGATTTGCGCCAGCAGGTCGGGCAATACGCGCACGTCTACCCTGCCGCTGCGGTCATCCAGCGTCACGAAGGCTTCGCGACCGCGAAAGCTGTTGCGCATGCGAATATCGACAACCAGCCCGCAAACCCGGGTATTCTGCTCCTTCTGGCGAAACCTTTCGCCGTTGCCACCGGTATCGAGGCGCTCCAGCCATTGACCCAGGCTGGTCGGCGCGAACTGCCTGATCTCGGCGTCGACCATCGCCAGCGGGTGTCCGGTTAAGAACAATCCCAGGGCTTCCTTTTCCAGCATCAAACGTTGTTTTTCATCCCAGGCCTCGCAGTCCGGCAAGACGTGCTCTTCCTCGCTTTCTGGCGCAATACTGCCGAACATGTCACTAATCCCGGCATTGTCATTATGCTGCTGCTGTTCCGCCGCCTGCAGTGCATACGGCAGGTGCGCCATCAGTGCCGCCCGGTTGGCGCTGAAACAATCCATCGCCCCGCCCTTGATCAGTGCCTCGATTACCTTGCGCGTGGTTTTCGATGAATCGACGCGCGCGCAAAAATCGTCGAGCGAGCGATAGGCGACGTCTTTGCGGCCATTGACGATACTCTCGATGGCGCCCTGCCCGACGCCCTTGATCGCGCCCAGGCCATAATAAATCTGCCGCTCGTCACCCGCGGTGAACTGGTAGTTTGAAAGGTTTACATCGGGTGGTCGGATGTCTAGCTGCATTTCACGACAGTCGTCGATCAGCGTCACGATCTTGTCGGTGTTATCCATATCGGCCGATAGCACCGCCGCCATGAACTCCGCCGGGTAATGGCACTTCAGCCAGGCAGTCTGGTAGGACACCAAAGCATAACCGGCGGAGTGAGACTTGTTGAATCCGTAACCGGCGAACTTTTCCATCAGGTCGAAGATATAGGTCGCGGTCGCGGCTTCGACCTGGTTGGCAACCGCGCCATCGGTAAATATCGCGCGCTGCTTTTCCATTTCCTCGGGCTTTTTCTTACCCATCGCGCGCCGCAGCATGTCCGCCCCGCCCAGCGTATAGCCGGCCAGCACCTGGGCGATCTGCATCACCTGCTCCTGGTACAGAATGACGCCATAGGTCGGTTGCAGGATGGATTCCAACGCCGGGTGCGGATATTCGACACGGGCGCGACCGTGCTTGCGATCGATAAAATCGTCAACCATGCCGGACTGCAGCGGGCCCGGCCGAAACAATGCCACCAGCGCGATGATGTCTTCGAAGCTGTCGGGCTGCAGGCGCCGAATCAAATCCTTCATGCCGCGGGATTCGAGCTGAAACACCGCCGTCGTCTGGTAGGCCTGCAGCAGTTTGAATGTCTCCGTGTCGTCAAGCGGAATACGTTCGATTTCAAGCTTATCTTCCGTTCGACGCGCGTTGATGGCGCGTACCGCCCAGTCGATGATGGTTAGCGTGCGCAGCCCGAGGAAATCGAATTTGACCAGGCCGACGGCCTCGACGTCATCCTTGTCGTACTGCGACACCAGACCCGAACCGCCCGACTCGCAGTAAAGCGGGGTAAAGTCCGTCAGGTTGCTGGGTGAGATCACCACCCCGCCCGCGTGCTTGCCGACGTTGCGCGTCAGACCCTCGAGTGAACGCGCCATGTCGATAAGCATCGTGACTTCTTCTTCCTGCTGGTACAACTCGAGTAGCGCTTCTTCCTGCTCCAGCGCCTTTTCCAGCGTCATGCCGACCTCGAACGGCACCAGCTTGGCAATGCGATCGACGAAGCCATAAGGATGCGACATCACGCGCCCGACGTCACGGATAACAGCCTTTGCCGCCATGGTGCCATAGGTGATGATTTGCGAAACCTGGTCACGCCCGTAGTGGTCGGCGACATACTCGATGACTTCGTCGCGGCGATCCATGCAGAAGTCGATATCGAAATCCGGCATCGAGACGCGTTCGGGATTTAGAAATCTTTCGAACAGTAATTCATAAGCCAGCGGGTCCAGATCGGTGATATTGAGCGCGTAGGCAACCAGCGAACCGGCGCCGGAGCCGCGCCCCGGCCCCACCGGTATCTGGTGATTCTTGGCCCACTCGATGAAGTCCATGACGATCAGGAAATATCCCGGGAACCCCATCTCGATGATGACGTCGAGCTCGATCTTGAGGCGCTCGTGATACGGCTCGCGATCGAGCGCCGAGCCCTCGGGTTGCTGCTCCTGTAAAAATTCGAGGCGACGTGCCAGGCCTTGCTCCGAAACATGACGAAAGTAAGTATCGGTGGTGTAGCCCTCAGGCACCGGGTACTCGGGCAGGTAAGCTTCACCAAGAGTCAGGCGCAGGTTGCAGGCTTCGGCAATCGCGACCGAGTTGGAAATCGCCTCCGGAATGTCGGCGAATAGTTCCACCATTTCATCGGCGGAACGCAGGTATTGTTGCGCCGAGTACAGTTTTGGTCGCCGTTCGTCATCGAGCGTAAAACCGGTGCAGATACAAACCCGGACCTCGTGGGCGTCGAAATCCGCGGCGTCGACGAAACGTACGTCGTTGGTCGCCACTACCGGCACCTGCAGCGAGCGCGACCAGGCCACTGACTGGGCGATGTAAGTTTCTTCGTGAGCGCGCCCGGTGCGCTGCAGCTCGAGGAAAAAGCGTGAACCGAACAGATCACGCCACTGCTGCAGGCAATCCTCGGCATGTTCGATATTCTGCATCCGAAGCGCCAGGCCAATATCGCCTTCGAGGCATGCCGACAACGCGATCAAACCTTCGTTGGCTGCACGCAGCCATTCGATATCGATGGTGGCGCGATCGGCGGTCTGTCCTTCGAGATACGCTTGCGAAACCAGCCGCTTCAGGTTCAGGTAACCCTGGTCGTTCTGGCACAGCAGTACCAGTCGGCTCAGCGGCTCGGTGCGTTCGGAGTGCCTGATCCAGACATCGGCACCGAAGATCGGCTTTACCCCCATCGCGGTCGCCGCCTTGAAATGCTTGACCGCGGCGAACATATTATTCAGGTCCGTCAGCGCCACGGCACCCATACCGCGCTGCCGCGTTTGCTCCACCAGCGGCTTCAGCCTGATCGTGCTGTCCTGTAGCGAATACTCGCTGTGAACGTGAAGGTGGACGAAGCGGTTAGTCATCGAGCAAATCTCGTACCGGCTTGAAGCTGCGGCGATGCACCGCCGAGACACCATGGCGTTGCAGCATTTCACGATGCAGCGCGGTCGGATAACCCTTGTGCCGGGCAAATTGGTACTGGGGGTACTGTCGATCGAGCTCCAGCATCTGCCGGTCGCGGTAGTTTTTCGCCAGGATCGACGCCGCCGAAATACAGGGCTCGTACAGGTCGCCTTTCACGATTGCCAGCATCTGGTAGCCATCGAGCGCGGGCAGCCGATTGCCGTCGACCAGCACCTGCTGCGGTTTAAGATTCAGACCCAGCAGAGCGCGCTTCATTGCCAGCAGGCTGGCCTGCAGGATATTGATTTGATCGACCTCGTGGTGACTGGCCTCGGCGATCGCCCAGGCCACGGCATTTTTCTTGATCTCGACTTCCAGTTGCAGGCGGCGGCCTTCCGAAAGTTTCTTGGAATCGGTCAACCCGTCTATCGGGCAAGCTTCATCGAGGATAACCGCGGCGGCAACCACCGAACCCGCCAGCGGGCCGCGACCGGCTTCGTCGATGCCGGCGACAAGCTTCGCAATTGGGTTTTCATGCATATATAATGCGCCGGTTGATTTTCACTCCTGTCACTTATGTCTCAATTACTCAAGGTTGCTGTTGTCGGTGTTGGTCACCTGGGCAAATGGCATGCTGACAAATACGCCGCCTGCACCGATTGCGATCTGGTTGCCGTGGTTGATACCAATGCCGAAAACGCGCGCGCTATCGCACAAAAACACGGCGCCGAGACGTTTACCGACTATCGCGATGTCATCCCGCTGGTTGACGCAATCAGTCTGGTGGTTCCAACCAGCCTGCATTATAAAATCGGCCGCGAGTTTCTGGAAGCGGGAATTCACTGTTTGATCGAAAAACCGGTCACCGAATCGGTGGCCGAGGCCGAAATTCTCAATCGCATTGCCCGCGACCAGCAATTGGTACTGCAGGTCGGTCATATCGAACGCTTCAACAGCGTCATGCTCGGTATCGGCGAACATTTGCAGCAGCCGCAGTTCCTCGAGTCGACCCGCCTGGCGCCGTTCACGCTGCGAGCCACCGACGTCAGCGTCATTCTCGACCTCATGATTCACGATATCGACATCATCCTCGACCTGATCGATAGTCCGATTTCCCGTATCTCGGCCAGCGGTATTTCGGTACTGTCAGATACGATCGATATCGCCAACGCCCGTCTGGAGTTCGAGAATCACTGCGTGGCCAACGTGACCGCGAGCCGCATCAGTCGCAAGCGCGAGCGAAAACTGCGCATTTTTCAGAAAGATGCCTACCTGTCGGCCGATTTTCAGGACAAGATCCTGGCGGTCAATCGCAAGGGCGAGGCCGATAACGCCGAAGGCTACAGGGACATAACCCATGAAGAATTTCAGTTCGAGGATAACGACGCACTCAATCTGGAAGTCCTCGACTTTATCGATGCAATCAAAACCGGCAAACGGCCGCTGGTGAACGGCGAGGACGGTAAACGCGCCCTGGAAACCGCTATCGCCATTACGACACAAATCAAGGAATCATTATGAGCATCCCCATGGTCGACCTGAAGGGTCAGTACGAAACCCTGAAAACGGAAATCGACAGCGCCATTCTGCAGGCGCTGGGCGAAACCCGCTTCATCCTGGGCCCTAACGTGCAGGCCTTCGACCAGGAAGCCGCGGAGTATCTCGGTGTCAATCATGCCATCAGTTGCGCCAACGGCACCGACGCCCTGCACCTCGCGCTGCTGGCCAGCGGAATTCAACCGGGAGACGAGGTAATCACCAGCGCCTTCACGTTTATCGCCACCGCCGAGGCCATTCGCTTTATCGGGGCAATCCCGGTATTCGTCGATATTCAACCGCACAGCTTCAATATCGATCCCGCCAGGATCAGGGCCGCGATAACCGACAGGACCAGGGCGATATTACCGGTACACCTGTTCGGCCAGCCTGCCGATATGAATGAAATCCTGGCGCTGGCGGAAGAGTTCGATTTACTGGTGATCGAAGACTGTGCGCAATCCTTTGGCAGCCGCTACGGTGAGCGTGCCACGGGAGCCATTGGCGCCTCCGGGGCATTCAGTTTTTTCCCGAGCAAAAACCTCGGCTGCTACGGCGATGGCGGCATGGTTACCACCAACGACGAGACCACGGCCGCAAAGATCAAAATGCTGCGTAATCACGGCAGCAGCCAGCAATATCACCATGATGTCATCGGCGTTAACAGCCGCCTCGACGAACTGCAGGCCGTTATCCTGCGCATCAAACTCAAACATATCGACGAATACAATCGCAAACGCCACGAGGTGGCCAGGGCTTACAACGAGCGGCTGGCCGGAAGTCGGTTTCAGGCACCCGTGATCCCCGACGATCGCGATCACGTATTTCACCAGTACACCATCCTCTGCGATAACCGGGACGCGGTGCGCGAAGCCGTGCTCGCACGCGAGGTCTCCTGTGCCGTGTACTATCCGATCCCGCTGCACCAGCAAAAAGCTTTTGCCGACACGGCGCAGCCCGAGCTGCCGGTGACCGAAGCAACCGCGCAACGCTGTCTCTCCTTGCCGATATTTCCGGAAATGACCGAACGGCAAATCGCAACCGTGTGCGAGGCCCTGCTAAGCGCCTGATGAACCCGGCCCACGTCATGATTCTCGCCGGGGAAGCCTCCGGCGACGCCCACGCCGCCGAATTCGTCGAACAGCTCAGGCAACTGCAGCCGGACATCCGGCTCAGCGGCATGGGCAGCCGCGAAATGCAACGCGCCGGCGTCGACGTGTTTTTCGATTCTTCGATCATTGCGGTGGTCGGCCTGGTCGAGGTTTTGCGTCACTGGAGCGATATCAAACGCGCAATGGCGATCGTCAAGCAGCGGCTCGAGCAAACTCGTCCCGACCTGCTGATACTGGTCGACTACCCCGAATTCAATCTGAAGATGGCGCGGCACGCGCGCGAGCTCGGTATCAAGGTGCTGTTTTATATCAGCCCCCAGGTGTGGGCCTGGCGGCCGAAGCGCATTCACAAGATCGGCAGGCTGATCGATCACATGGCGGTGATTTTCAAGTTCGAGCAGCAATACTACGAGCGAGCCGGTATTCCGGTCAGTTTTGTCGGTCATCCGCTGGTCGACAAGGTGCAGTTGCGAGCAGACGTCGACGCCTTGCAGGCGAAGCTCGGCATCTCCGCTACAGACCGGGTCATCGGGCTGTTTCCCGGCAGCCGCCATAGCGAAATATCCCGCCTGCTGCCGCTGATGTTCGATACCGCGCGACTGATGCGTCAGCGCGACCCGAGCATCAAGTTCCTGCTACCCGTCGCATCGACGCTGGATTTCGACGAGATAACGCGACAGTGCGCCAGCCGGGATCTCGACATTATCGTGACCCAGGATGACGTTTACGGCGTGATCGGCTGTTGCAACGCGATCGTAACCTGTTCGGGCACGGTGACGCTCGAGATCGCCCTGCTCGGTGTGCCGATGTGCATTGTCTACAAGCTGTCGGGATTGTCCTATTCGATCATGAAACGACTGGTTACGATACCGCATATCGGGCTGGCGAATATCGTCGCCGGGGGCGCGGTGGTCCGCGAGTTCCTGCAACAGGCGGCGCAACCCGATGCCGTCAGTACGGAGCTGTTCGCTTTGATCGAAAATCTCGAGTACCGCGAGCAGGTATTGTCCGGGCTCGAACGGGTACGCGAAAATCTCGGTGCGGGTGACGGTGCGCGCAATATGGCACAATTGGTTTTATCCCTGATCGACGAGAATCAGACTTAATCAAGCGGCGGAGGAGACATGGGCACTCGGGGACATTCAGAAGGTATCACCATGAGCGGCGGCGGACTCTACTCGCTGGCGACGGTTGGCGCCAGGCACGTTATCGATGCCGCCACGCCGATGGTCGTGGAGGCGATCAACAGCCTGCCGCAGGAATCGATCGTCAATGGCTTCACGCTATCGGACATGGGCACCGCCGATGCCGGGACCTCGCTGTCGATGATCGAAAGCAGCATCGAGGCGGTTAAAGCGCGCGTCCCAGAGGCGCCGGTTTCGATCGTCTATTCGGACCAGCCGCGTAACGATTTCAACGCCCTGATCACGAACGTCTACGGCCTTGGTCCGTTCGAAACCTATCTGGACAAGCACAGTAATGTCTTTCCACTGGTTTCGGGGACCACTTTCTACAAACAGATCGTGCCGGCGGCTAGCCTCGATATCGGATTTTCCGCTACCGCGATGCACTGGATGAGCAGCAAGGTATGCAATATCACCAATCACGTGCAGGCGGTCGGCGCCGCGGGCGAAGAGCTCGAGGCGTTTCGCGCGCAGGCGCATCGGGACTGGCGCCAGATCCTGTTGCACCGTGCCACCGAACTGAAACCCGGCGGCAAGCTGATACTGATCAATTTTGGCTGTGACGAGCAAGGCCGCTACCTGGGCAATACCGGGGGTGTCAACATGTTCGACACCTTCAACCAGATCTGGCTGGATTTTCTCGAGCAGGGACGCATCGAGCGTGACGAGTACGACAACATGACCCTGCCGCAGTATTACAATACCGTGGAAGAATTCAGCGCACCGTTGACTGACCAGGAAGACGCGGTTTACCAGGCCGGGCTGCGGCTCGAGCATATCGACACGCGTATCGTCAAATGCCCGTTTGCCGAGGCTTTCGCGCAACATGGGGACGCTGCTCGATTTGCCGAAGCGTATATCCCGACGATACGCAGCTGGAACGAAAGTACCTATTTCAACGCCCTGTCCGGGCAGCGACCGCTGGAACAGCGCCGCCAGATAATCGAGGACTATTACGGCAGTTATCGCGACCTGGTGCGCGACAATCCCGCGGGTCACGGTATGGACTACGTCCACGCCTACATGGTGATTTCGAAGGTCGCCTGACCGTCGGAGTCTCAGGTTTCGACCGGGTAGCCGGCTTTTTCCCAGTCCGGCATACCGCTGTGGCTGATACAGGTTATCTGATCGAGCCCCTGGAAGTTCAGGTTGGTGGTCGAGGTTTGCGCGCGCCGGCCCGAACGGCAGTAGAGGTAAATCTGGTCGTACTGTCGCAGATCGTCGACCTGCGAATTCTCGGTTCCCATCGGGATATTATGGCTGCCGGGCACGTGGCCCCTGGCATATTCTTCCGGTGTGCGGTTATCCATGATCAGCGTATTGGGCGGTAAATCCTGCCACACCTGGTGCAGGTCATTCATGTCGAAGTCGCGCAGCAGGTAGCGATTGGCATCGAAACTGATACCGACGCTCATATTCGCCGGCACCGCCTCGTTGATCCGTTTCGGCATGTCGAGGTTCAGATTGTTCATCAGGTCGATGAACTCCTGGCGCGGCCTGCCGCCGCCGAGCCGCGGATTCCAGGTCTTTTCTTCGCCGATGGTCGACCAGGTACGGCCGTTATAATCATGTGCCGGGTAAACGATGGTATCGTCGCTAAGCACAAACAGTTTTTGCGTCACGCTGTCATACAGATGGCCCGGATCCCCGAACTGGAAGTCAGTGCGACCGCAGCCTCGAATCAGCAGCGTGTCACCGCTAAACAGCATGCCGTCACAAAAATAACAGGTACAGCCGTTGGTGTGGCCAGGCGTCGAGATCGCCGTTATCTGGTAATGCCCCAGTTGAATGCTGTCGCCGTCCTTGAGCGGTATGTCGATCGCCTCGATACCGGAGCTCTCGCCGTAAACCAGCTTGGCACCGGTGATTTCCCGAATCTTGCCGGCCGAGGTGATGTGGTCTGCATGTGCATGCGTCTCGATCGCGTACAGCAACTCGACTCCGAGCTCGTTGATGATCTGCATATCACGGTCGAAGGTCTCGAGCACCCCGTCGATAATAGCGCCCTCGCCCGTCTCGGCATCGATCAGCAGATAGGTGTAGGTGCAGCTTTCGCGGTCGAACAATTGTTTTACGGTTAAACGGGGTGTGGTCATGCGGGCTAGCTCCGATATCGATAATTGCCAGTGTAATTTTTACCATTGACGATGGCAATTGGCGATGGCATTTTGGCCAGCCTGGGATAATATTCTGAATCATGGATCTAGAATCGATAACAAAAAAGTTAAACCTGGAATCGGAATTCGTCGCCCTCGGGCTACTGGCGTTTGCGCTGGTTATGCTCCTTGTTGTTTACCGCCAGCGTATCCAGTCCTGGTTTCGCGAGTGGCGAATTCAGCGCTGTCTCGACCGAATCGGCAGCGCACAGATACGCGACCTGGTTTGTGCCGACGGGCTCGAGGGTTACTATAAAATCGATCGGCTGGCCCTGACCCGTGATGCTATCCTGCTGATCAGCTACAAACCCTTCGGCGGGAACATTTACTGCGCCGAGCGAATTTCCGAGTGGACCCAGGTCATCGGGCAGCAAAGTTTCAAGTTTGCAAACCCTCTATTCGAACTCGAAAACCAGATCACCGCGCTACGATTACTGATTGGCGATGCACCGCTTCACGGCTACCTGTTTTTCGATAACAGCGCCCTGTTCCCGAAAGGTCATCCGGACAAGGTACTGAATCCCGAAACTATCCCCGCCGAGTTCATCGCTGAGCACTGTGAGAATCCCAATGCGAAAATCAAGGCCGCCTGGGATTTGCTTAAAGCCCACCAGACAGATGCACCGGATACCGGCGGGGTCGGCGCTAAAACTTGAAATGTTGGGGTAGAAAGCCCAGAATGACGGCGTTGTACGAAGGGGCCAGAGGTCGAGACCCCAACCACTATAAAAACATATCAGACAATATCCATAATAACGGAGAGAATCAGCAATGAAACGTCGTGATGTACTCAAAGGTGGCGTCGCCGCCGCATTAGCAACCGGGGCAGGCGCGGTCTCAGCACCAGCAATAGCTCAGAGCCGAATCGAAATAACCATGGTATCTACCTGGCCGCGTGACTTTCCCGGTCTCGGTACCGGCGCGCAGCGCTTCGCCGAGCGCCTCACCGCGATGACCGATGGTCGTATCAAGGTCAACTATTTCGCCGCCGGCGAGCGCGTCAAGGCTTTCGATTCGTTCGACGAAGTCGCCTCGGGCAACGCGCAGATGTACCATGCCGCCGACTACTACTGGAAAGGTAAGCACCCTGGCTGGGCTTATTTTACCGGCGTCCCCTTCGGCATGACTTTTACCGAGGTCAACGCCTGGACCCAGTTCGGCGGTGGCCAGGAATTGTGGGACGAACTCGCCGCCGGTTACGGCCTCAAGTGCCTGCCCTGCGGTAATACCGGGGTACAAATGGGTGGCTGGTTCCGCAAGGAAATGCGCTCCGCCTCCGATTTCAAGGGCCTGAAAATGCGTATCCCGGGTCTTGGCGGCGACGTGCTCGCCAAGCTTGGCGCATCGCCGGTATCGCTGCCTGGCGGTCAGATTTATGAAAACCTGGTATCCGGCGCGATCGATGCTACCGAATGGGTAGGACCCTGGAACGACAGCTTCATGAAGTTCTACGAAGCCGCCAAGTTCTACTACTACCCGGGCATGCACGAGCCAGGCTCGATGCTGTCGCTCGGTATCAACAAAAAATTCTGGGACGGTCTGAGCAAGGCGGACCAGATCATTATCACTGCTGCCGCCGAAACGGAGAATTCAGTGATGATGTCCGAGTACAACGCCAAGAACGGCGCCTCGCTCGCCAGCCTGATTTCGGACCAGGGCGTCAAGCTGAGAAACTTCAGCGACGACATCTACGACAGCTTCGGCGATGCCGCGGCGGAAGTGTTCGAGGAAGTGCAGCAGCACAGCCCGATGGCGAAGAAAATTCACCAGAGCTTTCTCAAGTCGCGTGGCGAAGTCGGTGCCTGGGCCAAGATCTCGGATCAGGCCTACGTGGCGCAGCGTAACCGCGTGCTTGGTCTGTAGCAGCGGATCTATTGCGAAAATTAAACGGAGTCTTCGGGCTCCGTTTTCTTTCGCCCCGCTGTCGTTCGTTCGATGATTCAACGTAACCTGCCCCTGATTACGCGTAGTTTCGCCTACGTCATGGTCAGTGGCGTGTTTCTGTACCTGATTAACAATTACCTGGTCTACTGGCAGGAGATGCCGGGGCCTTACGCGCTGGCGTTGCATTACGGCTGGTTCGGCCTCGAAGTCGAAGCCCTCGACGAGTCAAAAATCAGCCAGGGCTGGACCCAGCTGATTATCTACCTGCTGCTGCTTGCCGGCAGCGTCGCATACGTACTGAAGACCCATGCGCGCACGCTCGAGCAGGACAGCATTCGTTTCGCCAGGCTTTCCGCCTACCTCGTGCGTTTCGCGTTCTGGTCGGTAACGCTGGTGGGCCTGGTCGACATGGTAATTTCTTTCCTGCGCGTGGAAGGCATCCTCGAACCAATTGCTGGCGAATGGTTAAACCAGCAGCTGGGCCGTCCCATATTTCGTGGCACCTACGTGCATTACCCTTTGATCGTCGCCTCGCTGTTTATCGCGGCCAGGCTGCGCAATATCAGTTTCAGCTGGCTCGCTTTGATGTGCGTGCTGGCCGAATTCCTGATCGTCATTACGCGCTTCGTTTTTTCCTACGAGCAGGCTTACATGGGCGACGTGGTACGTTTCTGGTATGCGGCGCTGTTCCTGTTCGCCAGTGCGCATACGCTGGTTGAGGAAGGCCACGTACGAGTCGATGTGCTGTACACCGGTTTCAGGCGCCGCAAGAAAGCGCTGTTCGATACCATCGGCTGCCTGTTTCTCGGCATGCCGATCTGCTGGGTTATCCTGATGCAGGGCATGGGCGGCCGCGGCAACAGTATCAATAGCCCGCTGCTCAGTTTCGAAGTCTCGCAAAGCGGTTACGGCATGTACGTCAAGTACCTCATGGCCGCTTTCCTGATCATTTTCGCGGTTACCATGCTGATCCAGTTCGTCAGCTACCTGTTGTACAACGCAAACCAGTTGCTCAGCCACGGCAAGGGCGAGGAGCACCAGACCTACTTCCAGTTGATATCGGAAGATAAAAACGCGGTTTCGGAGGGCGGTCACTGACATGGAACTGTACTTCCTGGTACTGCTGGTCGCAATCATGGTGTTCGCCCTGACCTCGGGCTTCCCGGTAGCGTTCGCGCTTCCCGGCGCGGCGGTCGTTACCATCGCCATTGCCGCCTTCTGCGGCTGGGTGTTCGAGGGCAATGTCGACGCCTACTTCGTGCTTGGCGGACCAAACCAGTGGCTTAGCGCCGGCGTTACCAACTACCGAAGTCTTTACTGGGTGGTCGAGCGCGATACGCTGATCGCGATCCCGCTGTTTATTTTCATGGGCATCATGCTGCAACGTTCACGTATCGCCGAGGACCTGCTGGTCGCGATGGCGCAACTGTTCGGGCCAATCCCCGGTGGACTGGGCATATCGGTCGTATTCGTTGGCGCGCTGCTCGCCGCCACCACCGGGATCGTCGGCGCCACGGTCATTGCCATGGGGCTGATCTCGCTGCCGGCCATGCTGCGCAACAACTATTCCAAATCGCTGGCCTGCGGCACGATCTGCGCCTCGGGAACGCTGGGACAGATTATCCCGCCGTCGATCGTGCTGATTATCCTGGCCGACCAGTTATCGAGCGCGGCGGACCAGGCCGCGACCACGCGCAAGGCGGAATACAAGGAGGCCACCGGTGAATTTTCTATGCCGGGAGATTTCGACGTGGTGACCGCGAGCGCGGGCGACATGTTCATGGGCGCGTTCGTGCCGGGCATGATCCTGGTCGGCCTCTACATGCTTTATATCCTGGGCTCGGCCCTGATCAATCCCAAGAAAGCACCGCCGGTGCCCTTCGACGGCAAATACGATCATCATTTCGTTCTCAAGGTGTTGTTGGCGCTGGTACCGCCGCTGACGCTGATCTTTATCGTGCTGGGCTCGATTATTCTCGGCGTCGCCACGGTAAACCAGGCTGGCGCCATCGGAGCCATCGGCGCGATGATGATGGGCAGTTACCGTCTGATGGAAGGACATAAAAGGGCTTACTACCCGGCGGCACTGGCCATCGGTTCGGTCTTCGTAATAATCATCCTGACGAACCTGTTCAGTCTCAATATCAAGAACATTCAAAGCGGCTACGATGCGTTCGGGGTGACGCTGGCCGCGATTGCGGCACTGGTGCTGATCGGCGCGATCGGTTGGGCAACCTGGCGCGCCTTCAAAATCGAAGACACGCTGCGCGGGGTCATGATGGATACCGCCAAGACCACGTCGATGGTATTCATCATACTGCTCGGCGCGGCGATGCTGACTTCGGCGTTCCGCGCGTTTGGTGGCGAGGAACTGGTCAAGGAATACCTGACGTCGCTGCCGGGCGGGTTCTGGACACAGTTCATCGTCGTCATGGCGGTTATCTTCTTCCTCGGATTCTTCCTCGACTTTCTCGAAATCGCGGTTGTCGTGGTGCCGATCGTGGCGCCGATTTTGCTGGCCGATCCCAGTGCCAACGTGACCGCGGTCTGGTTTGGCGTCATGGTGGGCCTCAACATCCAGACCTCGTTCCTGACGCCGCCGTTCGGCTTTTCCCTGTTTTACCTGCGCGGCGTTGCGCCCAGGGACGTGCGCACATTGCAGATTTACAAGGGCGCTGCCGCGTTTATCGTGTTGCAGCTCGCCGGCCTCGCGATTGCGGGTGCATTCCCGAGCCTGGTCAACTACCTGCCGAACAAGACTCACCTGACTTCGGAAACCGCGCCACCACCCAGTAACCCCAAGCTGCAGGAATGCCTCGAGGATTACCAGTTTGTCGTCTATGACGCCACCCGGGCCGAAATCGAGGCCAGCATCGAACGCGTCAGGACCGCCAACCTCGCCTACCTCCCGGACGAATACCAGGAACGGCTCAACGAGAGCTACCGCCAGGCAGCCGGGGCGTTCGGCATGATCGAGGAGATTCGTACCGCCGAGGCTGCGATGGCGCAGTTTACGCCGGGTTATCGCCCACTGCATATCGAGGTGCGCCAGATACAGCGCGACGCCCGTAAGCTTAAAAAGACTATCGAAGAACTGGATCAGGAGCGGCAGCGGCTTGCTTTCGAACAGCCGGTAGACGAACCGGCGATCGAGCGCATACTCGCCAGGATCAAGGACCTCGAAGCCGAAAGCGAAGCCTTGCTGGCGACCATTCCGGACAACTGGGAACAAAGGCGCAGCGAATTCAAGAACCTGGCCAGCGTGGAAACCACCGCTCGCCGCAAGTATCGACAGAATGTCGACGACAGCTATGAAATGATTGTGACCATGCGCAGGATGATCTCCGAAACCGATCAACTGCAGGCCCTGCAGGGCGAGTTCGAACCGCTGCTGGAGCTGATCCGCTCTCAGTCCCCGGAGGAAGGACTGGAAGCTATCAAGACGTTAGAGTTCAAGATCGACGAGCTGACCGAGACACATCGCATCAAGTCGAAACTGTCGCGCGCCAAGCGTGCCCTGCGCGGCGCGACGCCCGACAAGGAAAAGGCGCTGGCCGAGGCCATGCTTGCGGCCGAAATCTTGCAAAGCGAAATCGAATGGCATCAGCGCGCCAGCGAGGAACTCGCGACCGACCTCGAGGAATATGACCAGGCGATCGCCGGCACCATCGGCATGCGTATGCAGGATCGCCTGGATTCCGACCAGGCCGAATCGATCGCAACCTGTCTTGCCGTACACAAAGACATCAGCCTTCATTTCTGACACCTGATGTCACAGGCGGATCTCGTTTATCGCATCATTGCGATTATCTTCCCGGTTTTCAGCATCGTCGCCATCGGCTATTTCTATGCCCGCCACCGGCACGACACCGATATGTCCTCCGGCAACCGCATCAACATGGACATATTCACCCCGGCGCTGATTTTCGACTACATGTCGGGAAGCGAATACGCGCTGACCGACTATCTTTACCTGTCGCTCGGCTGCGTCTTCGTAGTCCTCGGATCGGGAGTGATCGCCTGGCCGGTGGCGCGCGCGTTCGGTTACCAATGGAAGACGCTGGTGCCGCCAATGATGTTCAACAATTGCGGCAACATGGGCTTGCCGCTGGTGGTGCTGGCCTTCGGTGAATCGATGCTGCCAGCGGCGATCCTGCTGCTGGCAATTTCGAACTTTCTGCATTTCCTGGTAGGACAGCAATTGATCACCCAGCACTGGTCGCCGCGGGCGGTGGCCACCAATCCGATGATCCTGGCCACCGTGTTGGGAATCGCGGTTTCGCTCTCGGGCATCGTGATTCCCGAAACCCTGCGCCAGCCGATTCACATGCTGGGGCTGATCTCGATTCCGCTGATGCTGTTTTCACTCGGGGTGCGCATGCTCGCGATCGACCTGACCAACTGGAGAATCAGCCTGGTCGGATCCCTGCTGTGCCCGCTCAGCGGCCTGGCGATCGCGGTGCCGTTCGTCTACCTGGTGCCATTGCCCGAGACGCAGATACCCCTGTTAGTACTATTCAGCGTGTTGCCCCCGGCCGTGCTGAACTTCATGGTGGCGGAACGCTACGAGCAGGAGCCGCATCGGGTTGCATCGATCGTGTTAATGGGCAACCTTGCCAGCGTCGTGGTGATCCCGGCGACACTGTGGTTTATCCTGTGAATCGCAACGTTTTTCTGCTGGGACTGGCGCAGGCACTGATGATGTCGGTGAACTCGCTGATGGTGACCTCTGCCGCGATTATCGGCAGCCACCTCGCCACCAACAAGGCGCTGGCCACGCTACCTCTCGCACTGCAGTTCGTTGCCGTGATGCTGACCACGATCCCGGCATCGATGCTGATGGGCCGCATCGGACGCAAGCCGGGTTTTCTACTGGCCACGCTGATCGGCCTGAGTGGGGCGGTCTGCGGCGTCATCGGGATTTACCAGGATTCATTCCTGCTGTTCTGTATCGGCACTATAGGCACCGGCATGTACACCGGTTTTGGCAATTACTTTCGATTTGCCGCGACCGAGGTGGCACCGCCGGACAAGAAGAATACGGCGATCAGCTACGTGCTGGCCGGCGGGGTACTGGCGGCGATTATCGGCCCCAACCTGGCTAATCTGAGCAAGGATGTTTTCGCGATCACTTACCTCGGTACTTTTATTTCGGTAATCGTTTTATACGGCCTCAACGGCATCAACTTCCTGTGCATGAAACTGCCCAAACCCGTGGCGCGCGATTTCAGGCAAAATACCCGACCGATGCTACAGATCGCGCGCCAGCCCGCCTTCATCGTCGCGGTGGCGAGCGCTGCCATCGGCTATAGCGTTATGGTGCTGCTGATGACCGCGACGCCGCTGGAAATGACTCACCAGGATCACGCGTTCAGCGAGGTTGCATTCGTGATTCAATGGCACGTGCTCGGCATGTTCGTACCGTCGTTTTTTACCGGCCATTTGATTAATCGTTTCGGCGCGCAGCGCATCATCATGAGCGGCGCCAGTTTGATGATTCTGTGCATCCTGCTCAACTTCAGCGGCAGCTCGGTCTGGCATTTCTGGGCGGCGCTGCTGTTGCTCGGAGTCGGCTGGAATTTCATGTTTATCGGCGGCACCAGCCTGCTAACCGAGACCTACCGCCCGGAGGAAAGCGCCAAGTCGCAGGCGCTAAACGACTTCGTCGTGTTCACGGCGCGAGACCTACCGCCCGGAGGAAAGCGCCAAGTCGCAGGCGCTAAATGACTTCGTCGTGTTCACGGCGGCAGCCTGCTCGTCGTTCGGCGCCGGCGCGCTGCTGCACTTGCTCGGCTGGCAACTGGTTAACTATGCGGTGGTACCACTGATTTTAGCGGCGATATGCGCGCACGCCTGGCTGTGGTTGAACCGACGCCGCGTCGCTGTCACAACTCATTGAGCCCATCGATCCTGTCGCCCACTTCGAGCGGGTGCTCGTGATCGCTGAGTTCGAGCACGTAGCGCGACGGCTTCGAGGCAAAATACACCGGACAGGGTGACTCCTGGCAGGGCTCCAGACGCTGCATTTCAATCACCCTGGCGTCGGCATCGATCCAGTAGACGCGCAGCGCTATCCGCATATTCTTCATCCAGATTCGATGGTCGCCGGTCTTCCGGTAAACCAGCAACATACCCCCTTCTCGATCCAGGCTTGACCGATGCATCAGGCCCTGGCGGCGCTGTGCCGAAGTACGCGCAACTTCGACCCGATACGTCGTTCCACCGGCACTAACCTCTACCAACTGTGTCGCGAAGGCGCTAACGGGCTGTAACAGCAGGCATATGGTTAAAACCTGAATTGCCGTGCGGACAGGGCTATTTGCAATAAAAACGCGTAAATGTGACATATTTACCAATACCGAAATAAATTCATTTGATTTGTTAGATCATCAACATAATAACTTGATTATATTGAATTACTTTCCTATATAAACAAACTGGCAATTAAGACCAGGTTCCAACAATAAGTTGAAATAAGCGACATAAGTTATTGATTTTGCTAGTATGTCCGGTCCTGTCTGAATCAATGTGGGGTGAAAAAATTGATCTCGAGTACAGATAAAAAAACCGATATTCCAAAGGACTCGAATATCGAACCGTACGAAAACGCTCGCCGTCTAAGCATTCTCAGACGCCAACGAAAAGTACTGATCGTCGACGACGAATCCACCGGCCGAACGATACTGGCCAAGATTATTCAGCAAGCCGAAGAAGATGTCTGCGTCGATTCTTTCGACAACCCATTGGAAGCATTGCAGTGGCTGGATCACAATCATCCGGACCTTATTATTACCGATTATCGCATGCCGGATCTCAACGGCGTCGAGATGATTAAGCAGATTCGCGCCAAACCATCGTGCCAGGATATACCCATCATGATGATTACCGTGGTCAGCGAGAAATCGGTACGCTACGACGCACTCGAGGCTGGCGCCACCGCCTTCCTGACGCGTCCGATCGACCAGATCGAATGCCGCACCAGCTGCCGTAACCTGCTCAAGCTGCACGAACAGCAGTCGATTATCCAGGACCGTGCCGACTGGCTGGCACGCCAGGTCGAGGTCGCAACCCAGCAAATCGTGTCGCGCGAACATGAAACCCTGCTGCGACTGGCCAAGGCTGGCGAATATCGCGATGAAGTCACGGGCAACCACGTGGTACGCATGGCCAAGTACTCGCGAGAAATCGCCGAGGCCCTGGGATTGTCTGAAAAAGAATGCGATGAAATCGAATACGCCGCACCGATGCACGATATCGGCAAGATCGGAATCCAGGACAAGATCCTGCTCAAGCCCGGCAAGTTCGAGCAACAGGAGTGGCTGACGATGCAGCAACATACGATCATCGGGCATTCGATCCTGTCCAACAGCCAGTCACGTTACATCCAGACCGGCTCGATCATCGCGCTCAACCATCATGAACGCTTCGACGGCACCGGCTACCCTAACGGACTTTCAGGCAAGGATATTCCACTGGTAGCGCGCATCGTCGCGGTTGCCGACGTTTACGACGCACTGGTATCGATCAGGCCCTATAAACGCGCCTGGGAAGCCAGGGACGCCCAGGATTATCTGCACAAGCACGCTGGCACCCAGTTCGACCCGATTTGCGTGGAGGCTTTTTTCGAACGTCTGGACAATATCGTCAATATCCATGAAACCTTCAGCGACGGCTAACAATTGTCGCTTCTCCAGCTAAGAATGGCGTCCTCCAAAGCAAAAATCGGCCCTCTAGGGCGACTCAACAAAAGACTCAAGGGAACCGGAGATTCTGAGCCTGAACAGGCCAAGTTGCGCCTGGCTATTGGTTTCATTGTTCTGATATATATCTGCACCCCCTGGGGCAGTGATGAAAGCTTTGTCGAGGCCGTGGCCTCTCTCGCTGGACTCATCGTAATCCTGTACTACTCCGGCGCGATGGCAATTTTTACGGCGATTGCTCTGAATCCGGTGCCGTCCCAGATCCGACGAATCTGCGGTGCGGCACTGGACATGGGATCATTATCAGTACTGATGTTTAACACGGGAGCCGAAACCGTGCCGTTGTTCCTGATTTATCTGTGGGTGATTCTGGGCAACGGATTCCGCTTCGGATTGACCAACCTATATGTCTCCCAGGGAATAGCCATTGTTGGATTTGCCGTAGTGGTGATCTGGGGTGACTACTGGCAACAGCACCGAAGCTTTGGCATCAGCCTGCTGCTGATGCTATGCCTGTTGCCGCTATACGCCGGCTTCCTGATAAAAAAGTTACACGCCGCGGTAAATATGGCAAAGCAGGCCAACGAGGCCAAGAGTCGTTTCCTCGCGAATATGTCGCATGAATTGAGAACTCCGCTCAACGGCGTCATCGGCATGGGTGACCTGCTCCGCGAAACCAAGCTGAACTATGAGCAGCAGGAACTCGTCAACACCATGCACGGCTCCGCCAATACCCTGCTCGAACTGATTGAAAACGTGCTCGATATCGCCAAGATCGAGGCTGGCAAGATCCTGATCGAGTCGAGGAATTTCGACCTGCATGGTCTGGTCAACTCGGTAATCTACATACTCGCACCGATGGGTGAAAAGAAGGAATTGACGGTATCCTGCACCTTTGATCCCGAGACGCCGTTTGCGCTCAAAGGCGATCAACAACATCTGCGGCAGGTGCTCATCAATCTGGTTAATAACGCAATCAAGTTCACCGAGAAGGGTTCGGTAATCCTGTCCGTACGCTTGATCGGTGGCACTGCGTCGACCCCGCGAATTCGTTTCGAAATCGTCGATACCGGCATCGGAATCGCCGAGGAGGACCTCGGCAAGATCTTCGATGATTTCACCCAGGCCGATGCCGGCACGAGTCGCACATTCGGCGGTACCGGGCTCGGAACAACAATATCGAAGGAGCTGGTCGAGTTGATGGACGGTGAAATAGGCGTCGTCAGCGAGGCCGGCAAGGGTTCCACTTTCTGGTTCGAACTACCGTTCCTGGCGAGCACCAACCCGGAAACCAGTATTTCCGAAAACCACGTCTTGCTGCTGTCAGGTGAGGATACCGCCAGCATCATCAGACCCGCACTCAAATACTGGCAGGTTAATTTCGATTGGGTTCGAACCTCGAGTCGCGCCCTGTCGCAGATGATTCAGTCGGACGATGACAACAATCCCTACGAGACTATCATCGTGGACCAGTCCTGCCTGGTCGATATAAATGCTTTGCAATTCGCGCAAATGGTGAAATCCGAGGGTTTACTGGAAAATACTTCCATGGTACTGATCAATTCGTCCGATACGATGATCGACGCCAACCGCTCGAGTCATTACTACATCTCGACTATCGCCAATCCCGAAGAAAAACGACTCCTTTTCAATGCTCTTCACGCGGCACAGAGTGTTAATCTGAATGACAACAAGATCGTCACCATGGCTGAGCATTACGCAAAGCAGTCCGGTGCGGCCGCGCTAAATATCCTGGTGGCCGAAGATAATCAGGTCAACCAGAAGGTTATCGAGGGTATACTCCGCAACACGGGGCACAATGTGCGCATCGCCAGCACTGGAGAAAAAGCGCTGGATATACTCAGCAATGAACTCGACAAGATCGACATGCTCATCCTTGATATGAATATGCCCGAGATTTCAGGTGTCGAAGTCGTCAAGTCCTTGCGTTTCATGGATACCAGCAGCAACTTGCCTGTCATTATGTTGACTGCCGATGCCACACCCGAAGCCAGGGAAGCCTCATTGAGCGCCGGCGCAAATCGATTCCTGACCAAGCCGATAGACGCCCGCGGCCTGCTTGAGTGTATCGCTTCATTATCGAAAAACATTCACAAGCCGAAGGCCCGAAAAGCGCCCCAGGCAAGAGAATCAAGAACCCACTTACCGAGTAATTTTGCCGAATCGGAATGGTATGACAATGTCGTGCTGCATGAGCTAGACATCCTGGGGGACGACCCCGATTTCGTGAGCAACCTGCTTATGAATTTCGAGAAGGAAGGTTCTCAGCATATTCTGAATACCAAGAAAGCTATGTATGACGACTATCTCGAATATCGGGAGAATCTGCATGCGCTGAAAGGTTCGGCGACCGAGCTTGGCGCCAACAAGCTGGTAGAGATTTGCAACGAGGGCGAGTCGTTAAAGCCCTATGACATAGGTAGTGAGAAAATAAACCAGATGTGCCTTGCAATCGAGGAAGTATTTAATATGACCGTGGCTGCATTAAACAATGCAGCCACGGGTCAACGAGACAATTATCCGAGAGAATTGACCGATCGGTAATTCAGGCCTGATCTTCCGCTCGGGAATTTTGACGCCGAACCAGTCGCTCCATCATACGCAGGTCCTTCTCGGTGAGTTTAAGCGCCGCATCAGCCCAGACTTCTCCAATATCCATTAATTCCTGATAGCTCACCTGGTTGCAGATATCCTTGACCTGCTGCATCGAACGGTAGGAATTCATTGACCTTTGGTTAGACTTGATATAGCGATAAACAGCAACCTCGCCCTCTCCTTTTTCCGCGAGAATGTCGACCACTCCCATATCAAACAACTGTTCTGCAGAGTACAGGCCACCGCTCATTATCATTTTTTCGGCTTCGGCAAATCCGATTTTACGGGACAGAAGAGAAAATGCGCCCATGCCCGGAAAAAGATTGAACAACACCTCCGGTAGACCGGCCTTACTACCTCTCTCGGCGACGACAACATTGGCAGAGATCGCGGATTCGAAACCACCTCCTAATGCATCTCCCTGTATTAGCGAGATAGTAGTCAGGTCCTCGCCTAAATGAGTCATGTTCTGATGCACCAGATCGATACTATGAGCGGCGTACCTGAGCAGCCCCTCTCTGTCCCTATTACGAATATACTGGCTGAAGAGCTCAAGGTCGCCGCCCAGGTTGAAAACCCCCTCGATATCCGAACCAAGGACCAGAAAATCATACTTCTCGCCATTGGTCTCGGCCATCTCCTGCTTTACAACTTTGAAATAATCGCTGATTTCGGTAAGCAACCGTACGGTAAAGGATGGGCGCGGGGCACCCTTCATCAAAAACCAGCCAATCTTGTTCTTGTTGTCGTAGTAGGTTTTTAGTTGGGACCGGTCGGCGTAGCCCTGGCGTTCGGACGTAACTTCATTGATATATGCCACATTGCTCATATTGTCTCTCTCCGGATGTCTCTGTCTTCGTGCCCGAATGTTGCATTCGGGAATTAGCTATAATTGCGATGCCTGAGTCTTTAAATCGTTGTAATTTCAGGACCTTACCCGTCTTTCTTTAAGCGACGCGTTACGACTTAATTTACCGAAACGAGGAATGATTGCAAGCAAACTGTGACCAAGTTCACAGCCTCAATTGTAGAATTTACTTTAAGTGTAATGCCTAACTTATTAGGCGATAGGAATTTAGTGAATAAAAACGGCAGCGAAAAAAAATTTCACTTTTAGGGAAAATAGTGCTCAATCCACCTTAAGAAGAGTTCAAAAGTGTTTGATTTTGAACAACTAAAGTGTCGAGAACTCGACGGTTTTCTGTCAAGATTTTGACCAGGATTTGATCAAATCAGTCCGCTTCGTCAATCCAGGCCATCTGGATGGCTTCCAGGATCTTCTCGTTCGAGTGATTAGGATCATCGTCAAAGTCGTCAAGTGCACACACCCAGGCGTGCAAATCGGTGAAACGCACGTATTGTGGGTCGACATCGGTATGCGTCTCCGCCAGTTCAATCGCGATATCAAGCGTATCAGTCCATTTCAGGGACATGGCTCTCTCCTAGTGGTTCTCGGACACCATGTTGATGGTGTATTTTGGAATTTCGATCGTGAGGTCTTCTTCGCCCACGATCGCCTGGCAGCTGAGGCGCGAATCCATGTCCAGGCCCCAGGCCTTGTCGAGGTAATCGTCTTCATCCTCGCTCGACTCTTCCAGCGAATCGAAGCCCTCGCGCACGTAAACGTGACAGGTGGTACAGGCGCATGACTTTTCACAGGCATGCTCGATTTCTATGTGATTACGAAGCATCGCATCGCACAGACTGATTCCCGGCTCGACTTCCAGCTGCGCTCCCTCGGGACAGATCTCTTCGTGCGGTAATACGGTAACCCTGGGCATTAAACATCAACCTCATCTATTTGTTTACCCGCAAGCGCCTGTTTGACACTCGCATTCATGCGTCGGGCGACATAGGTCTCACTGACCTGCTCGACGGACTTGATCAATTGTTTGAGCTCATCGGCGCTAGCGCTTTCGAGCCCCTTTTCCAACTCGCTACGTTTAAGCTGAATCGCGGTCAGTTCAGACTCGTTCAGCAGGGCTTCGCCATCCTGCAGCAGCGCCGCGTCGACTGCTTCGAGCACACGCCGCGCTTCAACCTGCTGCTCCTTGAGCATACGCGCTTCGATATCTTCTCGGGCGTGCTCCATCGAGGCGCGCAGCATGGTTTCGATTTCCGTATCGGTAAGGCCATATGACGGTTTGACGACGATATCCGCGGCTACGCCGCTGGTGGTTTCCTCTGCCGTAACCGACATCAGGCCATCGGCATCCACCTGGTAGGTGACGCGAATCCGGGCGGCGCCAGCCACCATTGGCGGGAAGCCGCGTAAGTCGAAGCGCGCCAGCGAGCGGCAGTCCGACACCAGTTCGCGCTCACCCTGCACCACGTGAATCGACATCGCGGTTTGTCCATCCTTGAAAGTGGTGAATTCCTGCGCGCGCGCCACCGGGATCGCGGTATTGCGTTCGATAATTTTCTCGCACAGACCGCCCATGGTTTCGATGCCCAGCGATAGCGGCAACACGTCTAGCAACAGCATGTCGCTATCGGGTTTATTGCCAGCCAGTATATCGGCCTGGATAGCGGCACCCAGGGCAACCACCTGGTCCGGATCGAGTTCGCACATGGGTTTACGGCCGAAAAAATCTCCCACCATGGTCTGTACCAGCGGCACCCGCGTCGATCCTCCGACCATGACCACTTCGGCAATTTCCTGTTTATCGATACCGGCGTCGCGCAGCGCCCTGCGACAGGCCGACAGGGTTTTCCTGACCAGGGGTTCAATCAGGTCGCTGAACTGGGCGCGCCCGATTTCGGCCTGCCATGGCTGCGCGTGGTCGATACTGATCAAGGCCGAGTCGCCGTTGCTAAGCTGTTCCTTGGCATTGCGGGCGGCGATCAGGATCTTGCGCGCCAGTACGGCGTCGATATCGCTGAAGCCAGCCTGCTCGATGATCCATTCACCCAACGCATGGTCCATGTCATCGCCCCCCAGCGACGAATCGCCGCCGGTGGCAAGCACCTCGAATACGCCCTTGTTGAGCCTCAGAATGGATATATCGAAAGTCCCGCCGCCGAGGTCATAGACCGCGATCAATCCGTCGGCATCCTGGTCGAGCCCGTAAGCGACAGCGGCCGCGGTGGGCTCGTTTAACAACCTGAACAGGTTCAGCCCGGCGAACCTTGCGGCATCTCTCGTTGCCTGGCGTTGAGCATCGTCGAAATACGCCGGAACGGTTATCACCACGCCTTCGAGATCCCCGCCAAGACTATGCGCGGCTCGCTGCGCCAGGATTTTCAGGATTTCGCCGGAGATTTCGACCGCGCTGAAATCGCCGCCCGCGGTGCGAATCCGCGGAACAGTACTGGCTTCGGTGGCGACAAACTCATGGGGCACGACGTTGGCAAGCCGCTTGACGTCCTCCTGTCCCCTGCCCATAAGCCGCTTTACCGAGGCAATAGTGTTTAACGGGTCGACGGCCTGCAGCGACCGCGCCTCGTGTCCGACCAGGACCTGGTTGCCGTCGTAGTGCACCACCGACGGTAACAGGCTCCGCCCGCGCTCATCGGGCAGGCAGATGGCTTCTCCGCTGCGTACCGACGCCACCAGCGAATTCGTGGTGCCCAGATCGATGCCGGCCGCCAGGCGCCGCTGATGCGGTGCGCTCGACTCGCCAGGCTCGGATATCTGCAACAGCGCCATTAAAAGTCCTCCAGCTCGAACTGTAGTTCGTCGAGCTGCTGCTGTATGCGCTGAACAAACTGCATCTTGCGACTAGCTTCGATCGCCTCGTCGAAGCGGCCGCCATCGAAGCGCTCTACAAATTCCTGCGCCAGTTCTGTCGCTCGCTGCTTGAGCCTGGTTTCGATCGCTTCGCTACGCGCCAGCGCATCCTCACCCTGGCGGCAGGCTTCGACCGCTTCACGTAATTCGATCTGCTCCATCAGGAACTCGGTATCGGCCGTGGTTGCCGAATCGTCGGGCAGCGTCGCGCCGTTGATTTCCAGCAGGTAGCGAGAACGCTTTACCGGGTCACGCAGGGTTTCATAGGCCTGGTTGACCCGGGAAGCAATCTGCACCGATAACCGCTTATCCTGCTCGCTCGAGCCGACGTAGCGGTCGGGGTGATGGTTAGCCTGCAGTCGCTGTTGTGCTGCATGCAACGAGGTGGGGTCGATATCGAACACGGGATTCAAACCAAATAACTCGAAATAGTCCTGGCTAAGTTCGGGGGACTGCATGTTTATGGTTTAAGGGTCAGACGGTGAAACTTTCGCCGCAGCCGCAGGCATCCTTGGCGTTGGGATTCTTGAACTGGAATCCTTCATTCAGCCCAACCTTGGCGAAATCTACCTCGGTGCCGTCGAGGAACATCAGGCTTTTCTTATCGACTATCACCTTGACACCCTTGGTTTCGAAAACTTCGTCGCCCTCCTGCAGTTCATCGACAAATTCGATGACATAGGCAAGGCCGGAACAACCGGTCGTTTTCACACCGAGTCGCAGGCCGATGCCCTTGCCCCGGTTTTCCAGAAAGTGCTGCACCCTCGATGCCGCTATATCGCTAAGATGAATTGCCATTGATCTCTCTCTATCCCGCCGCCTGGCGAATGACCGGCGGTAATCTCTCTACCAGTTCCTGTAGTTTCGCCGCCAGTTGTTCCGCATCCTGCAAGCTGTTATCCATCCCGAAACTGACCCTGATCGCATTCAAAGCCAGGTTATCGTCGACACCCATTGCCTTGAGTACGTGGCTAGGCTCGGTAACCATGCTATGGCAGGCGGAGCCGCTTGATAACGCGAATCCCAACCGATCGAGTTCCATCAACAGGGTTTCGCCATGGTAATACGGCAGCGCGAAAAAAGTCGTATTCGGCAGCCGCGGAACGCCTTGCCCGAAGACCACACTACCCGGAATTTCAGACAGCCTGGCTTCGAAAGTATCTCTTAGTTGAGTTAAGTGATGTTGCTTGTGCGCTATTTCAAGTCGCGCAATCTGCGCCGCCTTGCCGAGTCCGACAATGCCGGCGACGTTTTCAGTACCGCCGCGGCGCTTGTTTTCCTGGTCTCCACCGCTAATCAAAGCCTGCCTGGGTTTGCGATTTACCACCAGCGCGCCGACACCCTGGGGCCCACCTAATTTATGGGCGGAAAAACTGACAGCATCGATTGCCAGTTGCGACAGGTCGAACGGAATCTTGCCGATTGCCTGGGTTGCATCGCTATGCACCAGGCAGGCATCGCGATCCACCATCTCGGCCAGCGCCTCGACCGGCTGGATGACGCCGGTTTCGTTATTGGCGTAAATGATCGACAGTAACTGCGCATCGGCACCGGTAACCAACGGCCGCGCTGTTTCCAGGTCCACCTGCCCCTGCGGGTTTGGCTTTAGCAAGACCACGTTCATACCCTCTGCCTGCAACTGTTTCAAGGGTTCGAGAACCGCGGAATGCTCGATCTCGCTGCTGATGATGGGTCGACGGCTGGCGTGATCCACGTATCCCTTCAACAGCAGGTTATTTGCCTCGGTGCCACCCGAGGTAAAGATAACCGCGGCGCTATCGCAACCCAGCAACTGCGCCACCTCGGCGCGAGCCGATTCCACCGCCGAGCGCGCCATGCGGCCATAGCTATGCAGGCTGGACGGATTGCCGACCGGGTTTTGCAGGAAAGGCATCATCGCGTCGATGACTTCGGGACGCATCGGCGAGGTTGCATTGTGGTCGAGGTAAATTGACATTGGCCTAAACGATATTCTGCCGTTGGCGCAGATCGTGCGCGCGCGACAGCTCCTGCACCTCTTCGTTTTTCATCATATCCGCGAGCGAAATCGTGGTCAGGTAGTTTTCGATTTCGGCGCTTAGCTCTTCCCACAGTTGCTCTGTCAAGCAGGGTTCATAGCTGGCCGAGCCATTGGGAATATCCTTGTCTGCTACCTGCATTTCTTCGTCTACGGCGTTGATTACATCGGCGATACATACCTGCTCGGGAGTGCTGTCCAGGCTGTAACCGCCACCGGGACCGCGGGTGCTGACAACCAGCTTGTTGCGGCGCATTTTGGCGAACAACTGTTCCAGGTAGGATAGCGAAATACCCTGGCGCACCGAGATATCGGCCAGCGATACGGGCCCCTGGTCTGAATGCATAACAAGATCGAGCAGCGAGGTTACTGCGTATCGGCTTTTAGTGGATAGTCGCATCGTGCAATAGAATGGCGTAAAAACGCGCTCAGTATACAATCCTGACTAAAATGGTCAACTATTATCAAGGGGTATGCTGACTATTACCCTGGTACCACTTCCAGGCTTACTTTCTATCGAGATCTGACCACCGTGCGCATCGGCGATGAGCTGGCACAGGTAGAGCCCCAACCCGTAACCGCCGGTATCCCGCTGGCGGGCAGAATCGGGACGGTAAAAAGGTTCGGTCAGCCGCGGAATCTCGTCCGCAGCGATGCCGATTCCGTGATCCAGCACCTCGACTTTTACCATCCGGTCGGCGGCATGCAGCGACACCTCGATCGGGCCTTCATCTTCGCTCGAATAGTGACATGCGTTGTCGACCAGGTTCTTGATCAGCAGCTTGATACGCATTTGGTCGACTTCGAGTTCGACCGGCGTCAGCCTGGTGGCGACACGCTCCGCGCAGGGATGGTCCTGCAAGACCTCCTGGATCAGCAGCGCCAGGTCGCAACGGCTCAGGTTCAACGGCGCATGGCCGCTGTTGAGCTTTTCGGATTCGAGTATCGTTGCTACCAACGACTCCATTTCGCGGAGGTCATCGATCAGTTTTTGCTGGATCTCGCTTGTGTCCATTAGCTCGAGGTTTACCCGCATCCGGGTGATCGGCGAACGCAGCTCGTGGCTGATTGCCAGCAACAGGGCAGATTTGCTCTCCAGCATCGACTTGATCTGTGCCGACATCCGGTTTATGCCGCCGGCGAGCAACGCCAGTTCGCTTTTACCCGCGACCTCGATTTGCTGGTCGAGGTCGCCGGCGCCGATCCTGCGCACCTGCCGGGACATGGCTTCCACCGGCTTGAACATGCGTCGAATCGCGATATAAAGCACCAGCAGGAGCAAACCCAGGAACAGGAACAGGGCCCCGTGGCGCCGCTCCGAGCCGCGACGAAATCCGCTATCGACGACAAAGAGATAGCGATAGCCCTGCTTTTCTATCAACAGGTACTCGGCGCGTCGATGATGGCTCAGGTAAACGTCACTGTAAGGCGGTGGCGCCGGCCTGAAATCATGGCTCCCTATGGCTCGGATCGTCGGGCTCGAAGACCAGTCTATCCCCTGCCCCTCGATTCTGAGTTCGAACGGTAACTCCTCGGCCAGCCGCTCGGCTGTCGCGAGATCGGGAGGCAAACCGATATCTTCGATCAGGTACTCTATATAGCGTTCGACATTGGGGAGTATTTCATTTTGCACATGCGGCTTGAGACGCTTGGTAAAACTGATTCCGAGCACTACGGCGAGCGCCAGCAGGGAGATCAGGAAATAAAACAGCAGCCTGAAAACCAGGCTTTGCCATTTAATCTGCAGGAAGTGCCACATCAGCGATTCACAAGTTGATAGCCCTGCCCGCGTACCGTGCGGATCAGTTCAGGACGCCGCAGCTTTTGCCGCAAACGGCTGACCAGCACATCGATCGCCCGGCTGTAGATATCGGTATCGATACCGCGCAGGGCCTGCATGATTTCGTCGCGCGACAATACGCGTTGCTGATTCTGCAGCAGCAACCTCAGCAATTCGTACTCGGTCGCGGTTATGGCGATTTCAATTCCGTCGCGCGTCAGCTGTTTCTTATCGAGATCCACCGATAGTTCGCCCAGTCGATACAGGTGATCAGGCTGCGCATTCTTGCCACGCCTGAAAATATTCTGGATCCGTGCCAGGTAATCATCGGCCCCGAGTTCCAGTCCGACAACTCGATCCATGACTTCGCCACGAGCGGTCAGCATCACGATCGGAATCTCGCTGAACTGGCGAATCCTGCGGCAGGTCTCGAAGCCGTCGATTTCAGGCAGCATGACGTCCAGCACCACCAGGTCAAAATCTGCACGCTTGATCAGCTCGATGCCCTGCAGCGGATGGGTTTCACTTTGCAGCGCCAGATCGAACCTGGCGAAGTACTGCCGCAACGATTCGGCAAGTCGCTCATCGTCATCGATCAGTAGTAAATTGCGCATCGCTTGCCCTGGGCTGAATCAGGCGCATATTGTACAGCGCGGCTTCCTTTTGAGAAGCCGCGTTGCAGACTGGCCCGGTTTTTAGTGTCCTGTCCCATGCCTGTGGTGATGGCGGTGATTTTTAAGAAATTCCTGCAATTGCTCCTTTTGCTCGACATTCAGCGAATCCAGGAATACGGCCAGTGATGAAATCACCAGCGGTGCCTTCTCGTTTATCATCTGCGTCTTCTGCTGCACCATTTCCATCATGCGCGCCTGGTTAAAACTGGGTTCCTGCAGCAGTGTGCCAATTTCATCGACATGCTGCTGCCTGCTCCCCCTGGCGTCGAGCATGATCTGGGCCACGGTTTCGGCGAGTTCGCTAAAGCGCTGTTGCTGTTCACTATCGAGATTCAGCTTTTTGGTAACGCGCTCGGTCACGAATTCGACTTTTTCCTCCGGCGTCATGCCCCAGCCGCCATGCTTACTGTAGGCGTAGACCGCGCCCGAGCTACCGACAATGATCAGGACTGCTGCAATAATTCGTTTTGAAAGTTTCATGGGTGTTCTCCGTTGTTGATTAACGAAGACAGATTCTAGGGACGGGACAGTTACAAAGCTTTTCGATCGGGTAACGATTTGTAACAGTTTGTAACAGTCAATCCCGTTGCTTTTGCACGGCAGTCAGCATGCCGCGCAGGATGTTGATTTCGTTGCGCGTCATTTCATTGCGCAGGTAGAGCCGCCGCAGCCGTTGCATGATCAGGCCCGGTTGTTGCGGATCGAGGAATCCGCTTTGCTCCAGCACTCTTTGCAGGTGCTCGAAATAACCTTCGAGCTCACCGCTGGTGGCCGCCAGGTCATCGACTTCGGGGGATTTGGCAAGCGGCATTATCGACTGCTGCCGATAAATTTCATAACACAATAGCTGGATTGCCGACGCCACGTTGAGGGAACTGAATTCGGGATTGGTCGGGATACAAACCATGTAGTTGCAGAGCTGCATTTCGTCGTTGGTTAAACCGGAATGCTCACGCCCGAAAACCAGTGCTACCCGGCTGGCATCGTCCATCTCCAGAATTTTGCCGGCCATTTCCTGCGGCTCCAGCTCTGGCCAGGCCAGTGAACGACGGCGTGCACTGGTCGCGATGACGCAGCTGCAATCGGCAACCGCCGCCGGCAAATCCGCGAAGGTTTCGCGTTGATCGAGCACCAGGTTCGCACCCGAAGCACGCGCATAGGCGACCTGGCCTACCGGGCACTGCGGATCGACCAGGGTCAGGTTTGCGATACACATATTGTGCATGGCTCGCGCCGCAGCCCCGATGTTCCCGGGATGCGTGGTACCAACCATGACGATCTTGATATTCTCGAGCTTCAACTCGCTAGTCTCCGGTTCCGTTAGCGCAATTCGTGTCCAGGCCTGTTATCGACGGTTTTACTTCTGGTTTATCGACAGGCCGTTTGCTAGACTGCGCGCCTTTCCCAGATCGACGAAATCCCAGCCATGCAACCCATGTTGAATATTGCGATTCGAGCGGCCCATCACGCCGGGGATTTTATCGTTCGCAAGATCAACAAACTACCCGACTTGCAGGTCGAAGTAAAAGCCCGCAACGATTTCGTCAGTGAAGTCGATCGTGAGGCCGAAACCAGGATAATTTCCGAATTGCTCAAGGCTTTTCCGGACCACGGAATTATTGCCGAGGAATCCGGGGTCATCGAAGGCCAGGGCGAATTCCGCTGGATTATCGACCCCCTGGACGGAACCACCAACTACCTGCACGGCTTTCCCCAGTACGCGGTTTCCATCGCCTGCGAACATCGTGGACGGCTGGCCCACGGCGTCATTTACGACCCGTTCAAGCAGGAGTTATTCGCCGCCAGCCGTGGCGATGGCGCAACGCTTAACAACCGGCGAATCCGCGTCACCAAGATAAAGTCGGTCGACGGCGCATTAATCGGCACCGGGTTTCCATTCAAGCATCCTGATCAGATCGATGCCTTCCTGAAAATATTCCGCGCTTTTTTCGAATCTGCCAGCGATATGCGCAGGGCCGGTTCTGCCGCGCTCGACCTGGCTTACGTAGCCGCCGGGCGGCTCGACGGTTTCTGGGAATCGGGGCTACACGCCTGGGACATGGCCGCGGGGGCACTGATCGTGCGCGAGGCCGGCGGCCTGGTTACCGATTACGACGGTAACGAACATTTCCTCGAGAATGGACAGATTGTCGCCGGCAATCCAAAGATCATTGCCGATATGCTACGCACCATCAGGCGCCAGCAGCAAAGCTAGACTGCCGTCGCTGCACAGGACTAACGTTGCAAGGCGTTGCACTGTCGGGAGAGAACTGGCTGCGGGCTCGGTCCGCGACAAGCCGATCAGCGATAGTTACGCAGCTGCCCGACGAGCACACCGTGAATACTCACCCGCTCCGCGGGATAAATCATCGGTTCCATATCCGGATTCTCGGGAATCAGCGCAACCTGGTCTTCACTGCGCCGCTTGAACCTTTTCAACGTGGCTTCGGACTTGTCAATCATCGCCACGACAATATCCCCGTCGTTGGCCACCGGCTGTTTCCTGATGATGACATAGTCGTCGTCGAGGATTCCGGCCTCGATCATCGAATCGCCGGTGACGCGCAGCGCGAACAATTCGGGGCCCATGAACATCTCGGCCAGGTTTAGTTCCTGCTGATCCTCGATCGCCTCGATCGGCAAGCCGGCCGCGATCTTGCCCGCCAGCGGGATCGTCGGCGGGCTGACCAATGGCAGATCCTTGAGACTCATCCCGCGGGAATTGCCCTTGATACGATCGATATAGCCCTTGTCTTCAAGCGACTGTACATAGCGATGGATGGTGCCGTGCGAGGTGACGCCAATGGCGACACCAATCTCCTTGAACCTCGGCGCGTAGCCGTGCTGGGCGATATAGTTACGGATGAATTGCAGTGTTTTTTGTTCCTGTGAAGTGAGCATGCTCGACCATCCTTCTCATTTTATTCTCAGCAAGTTTAGAGAAAATAATGAGAACTTGCAAGACTCGTAAAGATCAGCCGCTACCGCTACGCCACGCACCGCGTTCTGAATAAAAACGCTCGCCGAACTGGTTACGCACGCGTTTGATTACCGAAAGCGGACAAAAAAAGCCCCGCGGTAAGCGGGGCTTTTGAAGCGCGCAGGCAAAGGCTAGCGATTCTCGCGATTGTCGATCAGGTTATCGACCACGCCGGGATCGGCCAGGGTCGAGGTATCGCCCAGGTTATCGAGCTCGTTGGCGGCGACCTTGCGCAGGATACGGCGCATTATTTTACCGGAACGGGTTTTCGGCAGGCCGGGAGCCCACTGGATGATGTTGACCTTGGCGATGGGCCCGATTTCGGAACGCACCTGTTTCACCAGCTCGGCCTTCAGTTCGTCGCTACCCTCTTCGCCGGCCATCAGCGTGACATAGGCGTAAATGCCCTGCCCGGTAAGCTCGTGCGGGTAACCGACCACGGCGGCTTCGGCCACTTTTTCATGCAACACCAGCGCCGATTCGATTTCGGCGGTACCGAGGCGGTGACCGGAAACGTTGAGCACGTCGTCGACGCGGCCGGTAATCCAGTAGTAACCATCCTCGTCGCGGCGCGCGCCGTCACCGGTAAAGTAATAGCCCTTGAACATCGCAAAATAGGTTTCGTAAAAACGCTTGTGATCGCCGTAAACCGAACGCATCATCGATGGCCACGGTGCCTTGATTGCGAGGTTGCCCTCGGCCGGGTTGCCGTCGATTTCATTGCCCTGGTCGTCGAGCAGAACCGGCACAACCCCGAAAAACGGGAAGGTCGCCGAACCCGGCTTGGTCGTGGTCGCGCCGGGTAGCGGCGTCATCATGTGAGCGCCGGTCTCGGTTTGCCACCAGGTATCGACTATCGGGCATTTACCGTTGCCGACGACCTTGTGATACCACTCCCAGGCTTCCGGATTGATCGGCTCGCCAACGGTGCCGAGCAATCGCAGGCTGCTGCGCGAAGTTTTGTTGACCGGCTCGTCGCCGGCGCCCATCAGGGAGCGAATCGCGGTCGGTGCGGTATAGAAAATCGATACGTCGTGCTTGTCGCATACCTGCCAGAAACGGGAAATATCGGGATAGGTCGGGATGCCCTCGAACATTAGCGTGGTTGCACCATTGGCCAGCGGGCCATAAACGATATAAGTATGTCCGGTCACCCAGCCGACGTCCGCGGTACACCAGTAAACCTCGCCATCCTTGTAGTCGAACACCAGTTTGTGGGTCATCGCGGCCTGCAGCAGATAGCCTGCAGTGCTGTGCAAGACGCCCTTGGGCTTGCCGGTGGAGCCAGAGGTGTAAAGGATGAACAACGGATCCTCGGCGTCCATGTGCTCGGGCTCGCAGTCGGCCGAAGCCGCGGCCATGGCCTCGTGGTACCAGACATCGCGGCCATCCTCCCACTCGACAGGATCGCCGCCGCGCTTGACGACGATGACCGACCCTACATTGGGACACTGGCTAACCGCCTTGTCGGCATTATCCTTGAGCGGTACGCGCTTACCGCCGCGCATCGACTGATCGGCGGTGATGACCACCCGACAATCGGAATCCAGGATTCGATCGCGCAGGGCGTCCGGCGAGAAGCCGCCGAATACGATCGAATGCACCGCACCGATGCGGGTGCAGGCGAGCATCGCGACGGCGGCCTCGGGGATCATCGGCATGTAAATAGAAACGCAATCGCCCTTGTTGACGCCGCGGCTCTTGAGTACGTTGGAAAATTTGCAAACTTCCTGGTGCAGTTCGGCGTACGTGATTTTTCGATCTTCGCCAGGATCGTCGCCTTCCCAGATGATAGCGGTCTGATCGGCGCGCCTGTCCAGATGACGATCGAGGCAATTGTAGGAAACGTTGAGCTCGGCGCCTTCGAACCATTTGATGTGGAGATCGTCCTCGTCGAAGCTCCAGTCGCTGACCGAGTTCCAGGGTTTGAACCAGGAAATGTAATTTTCGGCCTGCTCCGACCAGAAACCATCGGGGTCTTCGACCGACTGGCGATACATGGATTCGTATTGCTCCGCGGTTACGTTTGCCTGCGCGGCGAACTCGGCTGGAGCGGGATAGGTTTTGATTTCTGACATCGTGCCTTCCTCTGGGATTAGTGTATTTTATCTGTGGGCCCGGATATGCTTACACAAACCCCGCCCAGCGACAAGATATTGCCGGCCGGGTTGCCCGTTCAGAATCTTAAAAAATTGATTCGAATCGGGCTTATTTGGCGCCTGGTTGACCTGATCGTCACGATAGGTAACACTCTGACGCAAAATCAGGTAACCAGGGGTAACACATTGTCGCTCTTATCCTCCGATTTACGACCTACCGAAATTACCATCGTAGTGGTACTGATCGCTTCCCTGGTGCTTTTGCCGCCGCTGCTGCACCTGTGGTTCGCGATCGATTCGCCCTGGTACCTGCCTTACCTGGTCTGGTTCGGCATCATATTGTTGTCCTACTACTTGCAGCGCCTGCTGCGAAAAAATGCAATTTGAGCTATGGCAACTGTTTGTCGTCGGGGTAATGTACCTGGGCCTGCTGTTTATCATTGCTACCGCAACCGACCGCGGGTGGATACCCGAATCGTTGGCCAGCCATCCATTGGTATACACCCTGTCACTCGGGGTATACGCCACCTCCTGGAGTTTCTACGGCAGCGTCGGCTTCGCGCAAAAGGAAGGCTTTAACTTTCTGACGATTTATCTCGGCACCACGCTGGCATTCGTCGCCTCGCCCATCCTGTTGCGGCCGATCCTGAAAATCACCGAAACCTATCGTCTTGCCTCGCTGGCCGACCTGTTTGCGTTTCGCTATCACAGCCAGCTCGCCGGAGTACTGGTCACCCTGCTGGTGCTGACTGGCACCCTGCCCTACATGTCGCTGCAAATAGAGGCGGTCACCCACACTCTGCAAATCATGACCAATGAAACCGAACAACACCTGATTGCACTAATGTTTTGTATCACCGTCGGGCTGTTTTCGATCCTGTTCGGTACGCGCCATATTTCACTGCGCGAAAAGCATCGCGGCCTGGTGGTCGCGATCGCCTTCGAATCGCTGGTCAAGCTGGTTACTTTACTAATGGTCGGGCTGTTCGCGGTGTTCGGTATTTTCGGCGGCTTCGGTGAACTCAATGACTATCTGCAGCAGCATCCCGAGGCCAACGCGGCGCTGTTCGCCCCGGTGACCGAGGGTCCCTGGGCCACCCTGATGCTGCTGTCCTTTGCCGCGGCCTTCCTGCTGCCGCGCCAGTTCCACATGATTTTCGTCGAGAGTATCAAACACAAGAACATCGAAACCGCGAGCTGGGCCTTCCCGCTATTCCTGCTGTTGCTGAACTTGTCGATCCCGCCAATCCTGTGGGCCGGACAGTCGATGCAGCTGACGATCCCGGCCGATTTCTTCGTGCTCGGGATCACGCTCGACAGCGGGTCTTCGGTGCTGCCGATTCTCACCTTCATGGGCGGCTTGTCCGCGGCCAGCGCGATGATTATCGTCTCCACCCTGGCGCTGGCCTCGATGTGCATGAACAACTTCGTGCTGCCGGCGAGCTTTCCACCCAAGCTTTCCCGCGGCGCCAGTATGTACGAGTGGTTGCTGTGGGGACGTCGCTTCGTGATCATGTCGATTGTCGGCATCGGTTACCTGTTTTACCTGGTACAGGACCAAAATCCAGGACTTGCTGGGTTAGGCCTGGTTTCTTTTGTTGCCGTGGCGCAGTGTTTGCCGGGCGTGGTGGGCCTGCTCTACTGGCCGCGCGCTAACAAGAATGGTTTTATCGCCGGGCTGGTAGTCGGCGCCACGATCTGGGGTGTCACCCTGTTCGTGCCGCTATTCGAACGCGCCGGGATTATCGAAACGCCCTACTTCACGATCCCCGAACTAGCCATGAGTACCACCGACGCGGCTCTCTGGTCACTGGTACTCAACAGCCTGACCTTCGTTATTGTTTCGCTGTTGAGCCGGCAATCTCAGGACGAGCGTGAGGTCGCGGAAGCTTGCTGCCGCGAAAGCTTCCTGATTCCGCGCGGGGAAGTCAAAGCGATCTCGATCGCCGAATTCGAACAGCAGCTGAGCAGCATTGTCGGTAGCGACATCGCGCATAACGAGGTCGATCGGGCGATGGCCGACCTCGGGCTGGTCCCGGGCGAGGTTACGCAGCGTGACCTGACCCGGCTGCGGGCGCAAATCGATCGCAACCTGTCAGGCCTCGTGGGACCGGTACTGTCGCGCATGATCGTCAACGAGCACCTGCAAATCGATCGCGCAACCCAATCCGCGCTTGCCGATACGATCCAGTTCGTCGGCAACACCCAGGAAAAGTCGCGTTCCGAGCTGCGCGGCGTCTCGAGCGAACTCGACGCGCTGCGACGGTTTCATTTCCAGGTATTGCAGGATTTGCCACTGGGCGTGGCATCGATCGACAACCATAACGTCATTATCAGCTGGAACAAGAAGCTTGGAAAACTGACCGGAATCGAACAGCGGGATGCGATTGGCAAGTCTATCGACCAACTCGAGTCGCCGTGGAACGAGCTGCTGGCCGGCTTTATCGCCAGCGATGAATTCATGCTCAGCGACTTCAAGATCCCGATGCAAAACCAGGTCAGGGTGTTGAACCTGTTCAAGGCGACGGTCAGCGGACAGTCGGAAGGCTATGGCGGCATCGCCATTCTGATCGAGGATCGCAGCGAACGCTACTCGCTGCAGGAAAAGCTGGCGCATAACGAGCGGTTGGCTTCGATCGGCCAGCTGGCAAGCGGTGTCGCGCACGAGATCGGTAACCCGGTAACCGGCATCGCCTGCCTGGCGCAGGATTTACGCTCCGACCTGGATGCGGCCCCCGGTGCCAGCGAGGGGCTCGATCAGATCCTGAACCAGACGGATCGTATCAGCCGCATTGTCGGATCCTTGTCTAACTATAGCCACGCCGGGGCTCCCGACGAGTTTCCCGCGGAAAACCTGGACCTGGCCCAGGTTATCGATGAGGCCATCAACCTGGTTTCCCTGAGTCATGCCGGCAAGCAGATGAATTACGAGAACCATTGTCCGCCAGACGCATTGGTCACTGGCTACGCGCAGAAACTGGTGCAGGTATTCGTTAACCTGCTGACCAACGCGACGGATGCCTCCGAACCCGGCCAGACGATTACCATCGACTCCAGCCTGGACAAGGGCCAGGTTAAAATCTCGGTCAGCGACCAGGGCCACGGCATTGCCGAGCACCACCTGGCGCGTATTTTCGAACCGTTTTTCACGACCAAGATGGTTGGAGAGGGCACCGGACTCGGGTTGTCGTTAACCTATAACATCATCCAGGAGCACGGCGGCTCGATCTCGGTCCACAGTAAAACGGGACAGGGATGCCGTTTCGACATCATGCTGCCCGGCTTCGACAAATCATTGGCGGCACAGGCATGAGCAGTATCCTGGTAGTCGAGGACGAACCCATCATCCAGGAAAGCCTGGTGCGCCTGCTGCAGCGCCAGGGCCACGATGTCACCGGGGTTGCCTCGGTCGCCGAGGCGGAGGAAAACTCGATCAACATGTATGACCTGATCATTTCGGATCTGCGGCTGCCGGGAGAACCCGGAACCACGCTGATTTCGCGCGCAGCCCCGACCCCGGTGCTCATCATGACCAGTTATTCCACCGTGCAATCAGCCGTGGAAGCAATGAAACAGGGGGCGGTGGATTATATTTCCAAGCCCTTCAATCACGATGAAATGATACTCACCGTGAAGAGAATTCTCGACAAGACCCGGGTCGAACAGCAAAACACTCTGCTCAAGCAAGAAGTCGCCCGTTACTATCCGATCGACGGCATAATCGCGCATTGCGAACCGATGCTCGAAGTGCTCGATCGCATCCGGCGCGTGGCGCCCACCGACACCACGGTTTTAATCCAGGGCGAAACCGGCACCGGCAAGGAACTGGTGGCGCGCGCGATACACTCCCAGAGCGAACGGCGCAAACAGGCTCTGGTCAGCGTCAACTGTGCCGCCATTGCCGAAAGCCAGGTCGAGTCCGAACTGTTCGGGCATGAGCGCGGCGCTTTTACCGGCGCTCTCGAAATGAAAAAGGGATTGATCGAGGCCGCCAGCGGCGCCACCCTGTTTCTCGATGAAATCGGCGAGCTGCCGCTGGAGGCACAGGGAAGCCTGCTCAAGGTCCTGCAGGATAACGAAATCCGCCGGGTCGGGTCGAACAAGGTCATCAAGGTTGACGTGCGCATCCTGGCGGCAACTCACAAGAACCTGGCGCAAATGGTGCAGCAACAAGCCTTCCGCGAAGATCTTTATTTTAGACTGAACGTGTTCGAAATTAATCTACCGCCACTGCGAGAACGTGGCGGCGACATCAGGCTATTGGCCGACACGATTCTGACCCGCATGGCGCAACGAACCCACCGCAATTCTATGATCTTCGAAGACGACGCTTACGAACAACTCCAGAGTTACCCGTGGCCCGGCAACGTGCGCGAACTTGAAAATATAATCGAGCGCGCGGTGATCCTGAAACATAGCGGCAGCATCGACGCCAGCGACCTGGCGTTGAACAATGTCGATACCGATCACCAACTCCCGCTTTACGAACTCGAAAACCGGCTTTCGCTGGACGATTACTTTGTCAGTTTCGTCAAGAAATACCAGCCGCAATACAACGAAACCGAACTCGCGCGCATGCTGGGCATCAGCCGCAAGAACCTGTGGGAACGAAGGCAACGCCTTGATATTCCGTCACGCAAAACATAATTTTTCAGGAGCTCTTTGATGGACGTTCCGGTCAAAGGACTATCGACAGAGATTGCCGCCGCTATCCTGAATGGCTTCGATCGTCACTTCACGATATTCAGCAAGATCACCAAGGGCGCCAGGGAACGCTTCGAAAACGCAGACTGGGACGCCGAACGCGCGGCTTCGCGCGAGCGCATCCAGTTCTACGATATCCGCGTCAAGGACGCGATTCGCAACCTGCAGAAACTGTTCGACCTGGAACCCTTCAACAGCCAGCTCTGGTTCGACGTCAAGCGCGAATACGTGCAGCTGATCAGCAATCACCTGCAACCTGAACTGGCCGAGACTTTTTACAACTCCGTATTTTGCGCCCTGTTTCATCGCGATTATTTCGGTAACGACTATATTTTCGTTCGCAGCGCGGTTTCGACCGAGTTCATCGATTCCGAAAAACCTTCGTACCACGTTTACTATCCGGCCAAGCGCGGCCTGCGCTCGTCGATCAAGCAGGTTTTGCTGGACAGTGGATTCAACCTGCCGTTCGAGGACATCGGGCGTGACGTGCGCTACATCAGCCGGGCCTTAATCAAGCAGACCTTTCCGCAGCCGCGACGCGTGCACCTGAATTTCCAGTTTCAGGTCATCAGCGCCGTGTTTTACCGCAACAAGGCCGCCTATATCGTCGGGCGCGTGATCAACTCGGACAATGCGGTGCCGTTCGCCATTCCGATTCTGCACAGCGGCAATGCCTCGATCTTTTGCGACGCGATCATCATCGGCCAGCAGGGGCTGGCGCGCCTGTTCGAGTTCTCCTACGTTTATTTCATGGTCGATCACCCGGTACCGTCGTCGATCGTCACTTTCTTGCGCCGCCTGATGCCGACCCGCAGCAAGGAGTCGTTTTATTCTGCCATGGGCCTCCACAAGCAGGGTAAAACGGTTTTCTATCGCGATTTCCTGCATCATCTGAAACATTCGGAAGACGAACTCATTTTTGCACCCGGCATCAAGGGCATGGTAATGGCGGTCTTCACCTTGCCGTCCTATCCGTATGTGTTCAAGGTAATCCGCGATCGATTTCCGCCGCCGAAAAAAACCACGCGCCAGGAGGTGCTGGATACCTACCGCCTGGTAAAAATGCACGACCGGGTCGGGCGCATGTCGGACATACTCGAGTATTCGCACGTGGCGCTGCCGCGCGCTCGATTTTCCGCAGACCTGCTGGAGGAGCTTTACGAAACCTGCGCCAACACCGTCACCAACGAAGGCGACCAGATCGTAATCAAGCATGTCTACATCGAGCGCCGCATGACGCCGCTCAACCTGGCTGTGCAACAGGCTGACGATGCCTACCTGGCGCGACTGATGAAGGGCTACGGCGAGGCCATCAAGGAACTGGCGGCGGCGAACATATTTCCCGGGGACTTGCTGCTGAAAAATTTCGGCGTCACCGGCCAGGGCCAGGGACGCGTCGTATTTTATGACTATGACGAGATCTGCTACCTGACCGAATGCAACTTTCGCAAGATTCCCGAACCGATGTACCCGGAAGACGAATTCGCGGCCGAACCCTGGTATAGCGTTGCCGCCAACGACGTGTTCCCGGAACAGTTTGTAACCTTCCTGTTTGCCGACAATCGCGTGCGCCAGGCATTCCTGAAATATCATCGCGACCTGCTGGACGCCGATTTCTGGATCCAGAAACAGGAAAATATCAGGGCCGGTATCTACGAGGACGTCTTTCCGTATCCACAGAAGATTCGTTTTAAACGCCAGCCTTCAAATTAACGGCTGTGCCGACAGCAGGATGCCGTCTTCGTCGCTGTAGAGATAATCATCCGGGCGCAAGCCGGCGCCCAGGAATTCGACCGCGACATTGCCTTCGCCTCGCTCCTGCATGGGCAAAAAAAAGGCGCATACAGTTAAAACCGTATGCGCCTTGCGTGTCCAGAAGCAACAGCGACTAGAACTGCTCTTCCTCGGTGGAACCCGCCATCGCGGTGACCGAGGAAGAGCCGCCCTGGATCGTGGTTGTCACATCGTCGAAGTAACCGGCGCCAACTTCCTGCTGGTGCGAGACGAAGCTGTAGCCCCTGTCGGCCGCCGCAAATTCCGGCTCCTGTACTTTTTCGACGTAGTGTTTCATGCCCTCGCCGCGGGCGTAGTCGTAGGCCAGGTCGAACATGCCGTACCACATGTTGTGGATACCGGCGAGCGTTATGAACTGGTACTTGTAACCCATCTCGGCAAGCTTGTCCTGGAATTCGGCGATGGTTTTATCGTCGAGATTCTTCTTCCAGTTAAAAGATGGAGAGCAGTTATAGGCCAGCAGCTTACCGGGATGCACGGCGCGCACGGCTTCGGCCCACTCACGCGCAAATCCGAGATCCGGGGTGCCGGTTTCGCACCACACCATGTCGGCGTATTTGGCGTAGGAAACACCGCGTGAAATCGATTGCTCCAGGCCATTCTTGACCACGTAAAAACCCTCTCTGGTGCGCTCGCCGGTGAGGAACGGCTTATCGTTATCGTCGACATCCGAAGTCAGCAGGTTTGCCGCCTCGGCGTCGGTGCGTGCCAGTACCACGGTAGGCACGCCCATGACGTCGGCCGCGAGCCGCGCCGCGACCAGCTTCTGCACCGCTTCCTGGGTTGGAATCAGTACCTTGCCGCCCATGTGACCGCATTTCTTGACCGCGGCCAGCTGATCCTCGAAGTGAACGCCGGCGGCGCCCGCGCCAATCATGTTCTTCATCAATTCGAAGGCGTTGAGTACCCCGCCGAAACCGGCCTCGGCATCGGCCACGATTGGCAGAAAATAGTCGATGAAATTATCGTCGCCGGGGTTAACGCCACGGCTCCACTGGATTTCGTCGGCACGGCGAAAAGTGTTATTGATCCGACGCACCATTGCCGGCACCGAGTCGTAGGCGTAAAGCGACTGGTCAGGATACATGGTTTCGGAGGTGTTGCCGTCGGCGGCCACCTGCCAGCCAGACAGGTAAATGGCCTCGATCCCGGCCTTGGCCTGCTGCATCGCCTGACCACCGGTTAGGGCGCCCATGCAATTGACATAGCCTTTCTTCGCGCCGCCGTTAACCTGCTCCCAGAGCTTTTCCGCGCCCCTGCGGGCCAGCGTGTTTTCCGGCTGGACCGAGCCTCGTAAGCGCACCACGTCAGCAGCGCTATAACCACGGGTTATGTTGGTCCAGCGGGGATTTTCCTGCCACTCCTTCTCAAGCGCGGCAATTTGCTCTTCTCTTGTCATGTCGTCGTAATCTCTCGTCGTACGGATTTTAATGGTGGCTCTCGCGAGAACCGAACACACCGAATATACCGATGTCTGATTATTTAAAAAGCCAATTTATTTAATCTAGCCTATTGGATTTTGCAATAGAATAATCCTTTTTGGGTAGCCGTAAAGCGTGTTCCTTCACATCTTTCGAAACTAGCAAATGGTCGACAATTGTCGCCTTCGCAACGACTCGAACGATGCAAGACGCGCCTTCGCGCCGAACTAAGATTAAATTAATTGCATGCAATTTGATTTTTACATTGAATAGCCCAATAATCGCGGGGTTCGGGACGAGTCCATGGCTACTAGTTACTATAAACAGAATCATCTGAAAAAGCTGCGCGCGTTCTGTCAAACCGCGAAGCTGGGCAGCATGACCAGGGCAGCCGAATCCCTGTTCGCCAGCCAACCCACGATTTCCCTGCAGATTCATGCTCTCGAAGAAGAAATGGAGACTACCCTGTTCGAGCGCAGCGGTCCCAAGTTGAGCCTGACCACCGAGGGCAGCATTCTGTATGACCTTTGCCTGCCCCATGTCCAGGGTATCGACCGGCTCAAGGAAACCTTCGATGCTCACTGCGGCAACCTGACTTCGGGCGAACTGAACATCGCGGCGGGTGAATCGACGATTCTCTACGTATTGCCCGAACCGGTGGGCAAGTTTTCGCAACAATACCCGGCCATCAAGCTGCGCCTGGCCAACGAGACCGGGCGCAACGGGATGGAAATGCTGCGCACCGACTCGGTCGACTTCGCGGTCGGATCGATGCTGGAAGTGCCCGATGACCTGGTGTATGACCCGATCGTAACCTACAACCCGGTGGTCATTACCCCGCTGGACCATCCCCTGGCGCAGATGGAAAAGATCACCATAAACGACATCGGCAGGTATGGCCTGATACTGCCACCGCGCCATCTGAGCACCTGGCATATCGTCAAAATGGTGTTTGCCCAGCACAACGTCAATTTTCGCGTAACGCTCGAGGCGGGCGGCTGGGAAGTCATCAAGCGCTACGTCAGTCTCGGACAGGGAATTTCCATTGTCACCGATGTCTGCATCACGCCCGAAGACCGCGCCAGGATGAGCGTTATCCCGGTAGACCAGTACTTCCCGAAACGCAGCTACGGCATCGTCACGCGCAAGGGCAAGTTCCTGTCCGCGCCGTCGAAGCGTTTTATCGAGATAATGAACGAATGTTTCAGACGCAACAAGGATCGCTAGCGAGGCCTAATTCCAGCGATTGTTGACAATTAATGGCGAATAATGATTGTTTCTCGCAATATTAGGTATTAAGAATCACCTATTGTCTACAATCCTCGGCCATACTAGTATCCAGCAACGGTTTAAATACAATGAAAAATATCGATCGAGGGGGCACTCATGTCATATCAAGACGAATACCGGGCATCAATCGAAAATCCGGAACAATTCTGGGCCGAAAAAGCCAGCCAGCTCGACTGGTACCAGCCCGCAAGCAAGGTGCTGACCCAGGATGAGCACGGCATTTACCGCTGGTTTGCCGATGGCGAACTGAACACTTGCCACCTGGCACTCGATTATCACGTCGACAACGGACGCGGTGACCAGGTCGCGCTGATCTACGATTCGCCGGTTACCGACCAGCAGCGCAAGTTCACCTACTCCGAGTTACGCGACGAAGTCGCCCGCTGCGCCGGCATGCTGAAAAACTACGGCGTGGAAAAAGGCGATCGCGTCGTGATCTACCTGCCGATGATCCCGGAAGCGCTGATATCGATGCTCGCCTGCGCGCGCCTGGGCGCGGTTCACTCGGTCGTGTTCGGCGGTTTCGCGCCGCCCGAGCTCGCGGTACGCCTCGACGACGCAACCCCGAAAGTGCTGCTAACGGCATCCTGTGGCATCGAGATCAACCGCGTGATCGAGTACAAGCCAATCGTCGACCAGGCAATCGAAATCGCACGCCACAAGCCGGCTACCTGCGTGGTGCTGCAACGGCCACAGGCAAACGCGAGCCTGCAACCCGGCCGCGACGTCGACTGGCAGCAGGCGGTGGCGGACGCTGAACCCGCGGATTGCGTGCCGGTCAAGGGCAGCGACCCGCTCTACATCCTGTATACCTCCGGTACCACCGGCAAACCCAAGGGCGTGGTGCGCGAAAACGGCGGTCACGCGGTGGCGATGAAATACAGCATGAGCGCGATTTACGACATCGAGCCGGACGAGGTCTACTGGGCGGCGTCCGATGTCGGCTGGGTGGTTGGTCACTCTTATATTGTCTACGGTCCGCTGATCCACGGTTGCACGACGGTACTTTATGAAGGCAAGCCGATCATGACCCCGGATGCCGGCGCCTTCTGGCGCGTGATTTCAGAACACGGCGTGAAAGCGCTGTTCACCGCGCCGACCGCGTTTCGAGCGATCAAGAAAGAAGATCCCGACGGCGAACTGGCGGCGAAATACGACCTGTCGTGCCTGAAAACCATCTTCGCGGCCGGCGAACGCCTCGATCCTCCGACCTACGAGTGGCTCGCCGAAACCTACAAGGTTCCGGTGCTCGACCACTGGTGGCAAACCGAAACCGGGTGGGCGATTGCCGCCAACATGCACGGCCTCGAGCCGATGCCGGTCAAGTCGGGTTCTTCGACGGTACCCGTACCCGGATTCGACGTTCAGATTCTCGACGAGGCCGGCAACCGGCTCGGCCCCGGTCAACAGGGCTTCATCGCGATCAAGCTGCCGCTACCGCCGAGTTGTCTGACCACCATCTGGGGCGACGTCGAGCGTTTCCAGGAAAACTACCTGGAGACCTATCCCGGTTATTTCACCACCGGCGACGGCGGCTATTTCGACGAAGACGGCTATCTGTTCATCATGGGCCGCGTCGACGATGTCATCAACGTCGCCGGACACCGCCTGTCGACCGGCGAAATGGAAGAAGTGGTCGGCAAACACCCGATGGTCGCGGAGTGCGCGGTGATCGGCCGGCGTGACGAACTCAAGGGGCAAATGCCGATGGGATTCGTGGTGCTGAAGAATACCGAGGGCGCCAGGCCCGACCAGATCATCGCGGAACTGGTACAGCTGGTACGCCAGGATATCGGCGCGGTGGCCGCGTTCAAGGAAGCGCTGGTTGTCGGACGTTTACCGAAAACCCGTTCTGGCAAGATATTGCGCAAGACGCTGCGCTCGATGGTCGATGGTGACGACTACGTGGTGCCGTCGACGATCGAAGACCCAGCCGCGCTAGACGAAATCAAGGCACTGCTCTGAGCAACCGATCTCGATACTAGCCGGGGATCGGTTGATCTACTGCTTCAGCAGCGGTCTCAGGTCCTCGAGTTTATCAAACAGGTGCCAAATGTAGGCCTCGGTGCCGTTTTCTCGGTGTGGATGCAGATCGGCAAGCTCCGGATCGTTGCAGTAACTATCAAAAGCGTCCCTTGATTGCCACTCGACCAGGATCATAACGTTGCGCGGTTCGATGTCACCCCTGGCGGCTTCACGAAATTTTCCCAGCGCAACGACCCGGCCGCCGTGGGCGCCGACCTCCGCCGCCGACCGGCGCGAGTAAGCAAGATACTCGTCCTGATTCGCGACGTTGAACAGGTTAAGGGCGTAGACAGGTTGAGTCATCGTTCGATCTCCGTTGCAGTTAAAAGACCCCGCTAGCAGGTGAAATTTACATCGCCTGTGATTCAGCTGACTATGGCGATGACGAGGTCCATCACGTTGGTATTGGTTGGACCGGTTACGAACAGGCTTCGATGTCGTTCGAGGTAGCTGCCGGCGTCGGCCGCCTGCAGTGCGGAGCGCGCCGCTGCGGGATCGCTCCAGGTATTGCCATTGACGATACCGCCGGCGGCGCTGGTCGGGCCGTCGGTGCCGTCGGTGCCCGCAACCAGAAAATCGATATTGTCCATACCCGAGACATACTCTGCGAGCGCCAGGGCCAGGCTTTGATTGCGCCCGCCCTGACCCGGATTCTCCGGTAACACCACGGTGGGCTCACCGCCCCAGATGTAGACGCCTGGCTCGGCCTGTTGCAGGCGTGCGCCGATTACCGGCGCCAGCTCGAAGACATCGCCATACAGGGTTTCCTCGTTCAAATGGACCTTGAGGCCCAGCTGCCCGGCCTGGTGGGCTGCCTGTTGGCGCGCAATCTGGTTCGAGGCAATGATTCTGGAACTGGCTTTGGCTTCGGCGCAGCAGCAATCGCCGATACCCGAACCGATGGTTTCGATACTATCGCCCTCGACATCGGAAATCGCGTAAACCCTGATTTCGTCACCCTCGAATGCTTCGATCAGCTTGCCATCCTTGATCAACGAGGTTTGCTTGCGACGCGCGTTGATTTGCGCAATGGTTTTACCGGTGGCGATCATATCGTCGGTTATCGCCTGCAAGTCGGTGAGTGTCATATCCTCCGGCAGCGCTTCGGCAAGCGCCGACGCACCCCCCGACACCAGCATCAAAACCCGGCTGCCCTCAGGCATCGAGCGCATACGCGCCAGCAATGCTTGGCCCGCATCGAGCGAGCGTTGGTCCGGAATTGGGTGCGCGGACTCGATCACCTCGACACAGGCCTGCGCGCGCAGCGATTGATCGGTATGTTCGTACTTGGTCACCACCAGTGCCTCGCAGCCGGGAAACCGCTCCAGCGCGCCGCTACCCATACCGGACGCCGCCTTGCCGACCGCGATAATCAGATCGGGCGCAAACGAGCTATCCGCGTCGAGCGCATTCAGTACCGCCTGGCGGCCCGATACCGCCGCAATAGCCGCGTCCCAGACCTGTTTCAGTTTGTGCTGGCGCGATTCCGATGTTTCCATGAATACTCCTAAAATTCAGGACGCTACTTTGTCGCCAAATCCCGTCAAAAACAAGCCCGGGAAAAACTGCAAGGCATTGGAAGACGATATCAAGGCGATCCATGATCGGGTTGTCGGAACCTCGCCCGTCGGACACACGCTGAGCCGGGCGGTGCCGGTCAAGATCGACCTGGTCTGATCTGCGCCGCTAGCGGTAAAAAACGAAAGCCCGGGTTTCGACGCTTTCGCGCGGCCTGGCATCGGCCGGGGCGTTCGGCAGGCGGATCGCGCTATGAATGCTGCAGGGGTAGGCGCCGCCGTCGATCGAGTCGAAGGTCTTGAATAACAGCACTTCGGGCGGCCGCATTTGCGAATAAAAATACCACCGCTGGCGCGGGTCGTGCAGCGCCAGTTGAATTTCGCCCACATGGTTCGGTGCGCGCCGCTCGGTATCAACCAGGTCTTCCGTCGTGAGGCTGCGCGCGTCGCATAAAGCCAGCGGGAAATCCTCCACCGGGTCGACCAGCGGACGCCAGATGTTGATGATCTGGAACCTGCCCTGCGCCAGGGCTTCGGCGTCTTCGCCCAGGTTTTCCTGCAGGCAGACGAAACCCGAGTTCGAAGTGTAATCATTGTGCACCAGGTAGGCGGGTTCACGTATGTTCTTGATTTCTCGCAGCTCCGGATCCGAGGCGCGCACCGTGTGATCGAAGATATGCACGCGGTAACAGCCGGTTACGGTTTTCAGAAAGTTCTCGATCTCGGCTTCGTACACGGTTTCGATCTGCGCCGGGTCGAGGAAACTATCGACCGCGGTCGGAAACTGGAGCAATTCGAAACCGGAAGGGTGCTGGCCGAACTCGTCGCGCAGCGCGTCGTCATCGCGTTGGCGGGCATCACCCACCTCCACGGTCACGATATTCATCGGCTGATCGATTTCATGAGCCGCGTTACGCCCCGCGCTCGAAGCATAATAAATGGGTCGCTCGGTGCGTTTCGACAGGAACTCGACTTTGGTCTGCACTGACATCTCAACCTCGTTTCAATTGCTGGTGGCGAAAACAGTCGACGGTATGGTCGTTGACCAGTCCCGCGGCCTGCATAAAGGCATAACATATGGTGCTGCCGACGAATGTAAAGCCCCGTTTCTTGAGATCCTTCGACATCGCGTCGGAAATTTCGGTGTTCGCCGGCACCTGCTCGACCTGCTGCCAGTCATTCTGCAACGGTTCACCATCGACGAAATTCCACAGGTATTGGTCGAGCGTAGCGCCCTGCTCCAGCAAATCCAGATATGCGCGGGCATTCTTGACGAAACCGTTGACCTTGAGCTTGTTGCGTACGATCCCGGAATCCTGCAGCAGCGCGGAGATTTTCCCGTCGTCGTAACGCGCGATCCGGTGCGCATGGAAATTATCGAACGCGCGCCGATAGTTGTTGCGCTTGCGCAAAATCGTAATCCAGCTGAGGCCGGCCTGCGCCCCCTCGAGGCAAAGAAACTCGAACAGCAGCCGGTCGTCGTGCACCGGGACGCCCCACTCCTCGTCATGGTACGACTGGTACAGTTCATCGTCGCCACACCACCAGCAACGCTTCGGCGCCCGGTTCGTCATTTCAAAGACTCTCCACGAACCGGCTGATGCGACGGCAGGCTTCATCCAGTTCCTCGTCGCTCACCGTGTAAGACACGCGCACGTAACCCGCGGCGCTGGCGCCGAACGCGGTCGCGTCGAGCACCGATACGCCCGTGGCGTGGTAAAGCTCACTGGAAAATTCATGCGAACTCATGCCGGTGCCCAGCACATTGACCATCATGAACATGCCGGCGTCCGGCAATAGCGGCTGCAATCCCTTCATCGACGAAAAAGCTTCATACAACCGGTCTCTCCGCCGGCGATAAATTTCACGCATCTGCTGCAAATCGGATTCACAATGCCGCAACGCGTGCTCACTCGCCTGCTGTATGAACCCGGGCAATCCGTAAAGCATGCACAGGGCCAGTTTTTCCATGTTGTCGACCATTTCCGTCGGCGCGATCGCCCAGCCGAGACGCCAGCCCGACATGGCGTAGGATTTGGACATGCTGCCCAACGTGATGACATGCTCGTACATGCCCGGCTGGGAGGCGATATGATGCATCTCACCGTCGAACACAAAATCGGTATAGACCTCGTCTGCCACGATCCACAGGTCGTGTCGCCGCGCGAGATCCGCAATAAACGCGAGTTCATCGCGGTTCAACGCAATACCGGTGGGATTACTGGGCGAGGCATAGAAAATTGCCCGGGTACGTTCGTTAATTGCCGCTTCGAAAGCCTCCCGGTTCAGCCGGAAGCCGTTGTCAGGGTCGAGGACTACCGGTACCAGCTTTGCCCCCGGAGCCTGCACGGTGGCTTCGTAGGTTACGTACATCGGTTGCAGCACGATGGCCTCGTCGCCGGCATCGAGCAGGCACAGCGAACAGGCGAACAACGCGTTTTGCGCGCCAGAAGTCGTAATCACGTTTTGCGCGGTCACTATTTGTCCGGTACGCGCATGGTGTCGTTCGGCGATGGATTCGCGCAACGAATCGTGCCCGCAGATCGAGGTGTAATGCGTATCGCCCTCGCGTATCGCCTGCAGCGCCTTGTCTACCACGGCGTCCGGCGTCGCGAAATCGGGGTCGCCGACGCTCAGCACGATTACATCTTCGCCCTTCATGTTCGCCTGCTTGGCGATATAATGCAGGTCCCAGGCGTCCGCGGCATCGCCCTTGACCCTGTCGGTAAGCGCAGAAAATCTCATGCTCAACTCCAGCCTGGTTTCAATTCATCGAGCAGCGGCACGATCCAGGGCTTATGCGCCAGCATTTCTGCGCGGCTGATATCGATCAGTTCGTAGGGTAAAACCAGCCAGTCATCCGTCTGCTTCAGGTAATAGTCGGGCGGCTGGATGGACTCGGGGCCGCTGGGGCGATAGTAAGGCGCGGCGATACGAACGTCTTGCGCCATGTTGCGCCTGGTTTTTTCACGCAGGCGCTCGATCACGGCGCCCAGGTTGCGCCCGGAACTGTAAACGTCATCGACCAGCAACAAGGAATCGTCGGCATTCAGGTTTTCAAACAGGTACTGTAACCCGTGAACGCGTATCGGCTGCCCCTGCTCGAGCTGCCTGAAGTAATCGTCATGACCCTGGTATGAAGTCCGAATCGCGATATGGTCGGTTTCGATACCGAGATACTGCAGACATTCCTGCACGTAGATACCGACAGCCGAGCCGCCGCGCCAGATGCCGACTATGTAATCGGGGCGAAAACCACTCTGGTAAATTTCGACCGCGAGCCGGTAGGAATCCTCGAGTAAATCCTGCTCCTCGATAAAGCGTTTTTGCATCTGGACTGCGTCCTTTCAAAAGGCTGTGATATTCTGGCGAAGCCTACCAATTGACCCGAACGAATGCACGCGCGATGACGCAAAAACAGTACCTGTCGGCCCAGCGATTGCTCGAGGATTCGTTCCGTCTCGGCGCCGACATCATCGAGGACGGTTTCCGTCCGACGAAGATGATCGCGATCTGGCGCGGCGGCGTGCCCATGGGAATCGCGATCCAGGAACTGCTCGCCTGGTACGGTATCGAAACCGACCATATCGCGATCCGTACATCTTCCTATACTGGAATCGACGGGCAGTCGCACGAAATCCGGATTCACGGCATGAATTATTTAATCAAGAACTGCCGTCGCGAGGATCGCCTGTTAATCGTCGACGACGTTTTCGATACCGGCCTGACGATCGAGGCCGTCATCGCACACCTCGGGAAAATGGCCGAGCTGAATGCGCCAGGTGATATTCGCGTGGCGGTGCCCTATTACAAGCCGTCGCGTAATCAAACCCAACGCGAACCCGATTACTTTTTGCACCAGACCGCAGACTGGCTCAAGTACCCGCATTCGCTGGAAGGTCTCGGCGTCGACGAGATCGCGGCCAATCGGCCCGAGCTCTACGCGATTATCAAGGATCAGCTGGACTAGCCACCTGCGAAACGATTGCATGCTCAGGGGCAGGCTGCGTCGCCGTCAGAGTCAGGAACAGGCAAATCAGTCCCGCCGTCAACGCCATGGCCGCGGCCGCGATGAACGCGTATCCGAGCTCGAATTCGCCGATCAGGCCGGCCAGCAGCGCACCGAACATCCCGACCCCGTCAAGCACGGTAAACACGATTCCGAGCGTGGTCGCTTCCGATTTTCCAGAATACTCGACCGCTGCCGCGAGCACCACCGGGCGCACCGCGGTCAGGATGGCAACACCCGGCAGCAGCCCGAGAATCGTCCAGTAAAGGCTATCGCTGAGCCCAGCGAACAGCGCGAAAAAACTGGCACTGAAGAGGACCAGGAGTATCAGGGGTTTGCGTCCCCGGCCATCGCTGTACTTGCCGAAAAACGGCTGGAATATGGTACCGACCATCAGGATAACGGCGAATATCAGTCCAGCATGAAAGGGTGACAGGCCGTGTTCGCTCTGAAAGTAAAGCGGCGCCATCGCCAGTTGCGCCATTAACGCCATGTTGTACAGGATCATGACCACCATCAATGCGACACCCGCCGGTTTGAACCACTGCCGCGCGAGCCCGCGGACGTCGATGCGGTTGACCGTGCCGGGAGTATCGCGGCTAATGCGCGCCGCCATGGGAATAAACAACAGCCCCATGATGACAGCCGGCAGCACCAGGATTTGCAGGGTGGTTTGCCAGTCGAAAAAACCCAGCAGAAAGCCGGTGCTGAGCGGCGCCAGTACTTCGGCGCCGATACTGCCGCCAACGGCGTGTATTCCGAGCGCCTGCGCCCGTCGCCCGGGCATTTCCTTGACCAGCACGCCAGTCGCGATCGGATGCCAGAAGGCGTCGCCCATGACCGCAAACGCCAACAGCAGGGTAACGCCCCAGAAGCCCGGCGCCAGCGTCGCACTGAAATAGCCGATCGCGACCCACCAGAAGCTCAACAGCATCAGGAAACCGGGCCGGGTCGAGCGATCCGATATTACACCAGCCGGAATATAGGCAAGTCCGGCACCGATACCGTTGATGGTCAGTATCAGGCCGACTTCCGCCGGGCCTAGGCCCTGGCTCGCGGCAATCGCCGGCGCCAGCAGCCACAGCGTGCCGGCGACCCAGTCGTTGGTCAAATGGCCGAGCGACAGCGCACCGAGTAGAAAACGATGCTGCTTATCGAACGACTTCATCGCTGGATTGCTGGTTGATAATGTATCCTCTCAGGCGCTAATA